>JAYUUH010000329.1:0-4008 GCA_043754745.1 Lysobacter sp. | reverse complement strand
GATTGTTCTGCAGCATCCGGTACGCGGCTTCGCTCAGCCACGACTTGCAGGTCTTCTCGGCGCCGCGCGGGGCGCGGATGACGCGCGACGGATCGTGACGATTGTTCGCTGAACTCATGAGGGTATCCCTGCGCCGCGGGCGCGTTGTGATGCGAAGAAAATCCGGAAGGAAATAGTGCGCCGCGGCGCGCGGCGTCGCCAGTCGCCGGCAACCGCAATCGCCGGGTCGACGGCCCGTTTCCGGCATTTTTTGCCGTCCTGGCCCCGAAATGTATACGCTGTAAACATGAGCCCGCCCAGCGTTCCGCCCGACGCCCCATCCAGGACCGCCGACCGCATCCTGCACGCCGCCCGCAGCGTGTTCGAACGCGAAGGCGCGGCGGCGATGAGCATGCGCCGCATCGCGCAGGAGGTCGGGCTGACGCCGATGGCGATCTATCGCCATTTCCCGAACCGCGACGCGCTGCTGAAACGGGTGTGCGACGACAGCTTCCAGGAGATCGCGCATCACTGGCACGCGCGCAATCGCGGCCCGGACGCGATGACCCGGATCGTCGCGCTGCAGGAGATCTATCTCGACTACGCCCTCGCCTATCCGCACCTGTTCGATCATGCGTTTTCGGCGCGGCGCGAGGACGCACGACGCTATCCTGAGGACTTCCGTGCCCGGCGCTCGCCGACGTTGAACGAAGTCGCGGACGCGGTGGCCGACGCGCAGACCGCCGGCGTTCTGGAACAGGACGATCCGTGGGAAGTCGCCTTGACCCTGTGGGCGCATTCGCACGGCTTGATTGCGCTGTATCGCGCCGGCCGTTTCAGCTGCGACGCGAAGGAATTCCGCGCGCTGCACAAGCGTGCGCTGCAGCGGCTGCTGGATGGTCTGGTGATTAGAAGCGGGCACGAATGATGCGCGACGGCAGCGCGCGAATGCATCGCCGATGTTGCCGTCATCCCCGCGAAGGCGGGGACCCATGCCTACAGTCGCTCAGTTGGATTGGAATCCTGCTTCATGTTTCCGGGCGTGGATGACCAGCCTTCGGCTGTTGTGAAGCGCTTCCCGCCTGCGCGGGGATGACGGGTCAAAATCTACGGAACTCCAGTCCGAAAGATCGATGTCCGAAAACGGCGAGTTCGCGCCGTCGCGCAGGTCTATCATCGCCTCATGCCCATCGACTCCCCACACCATGAGACGCTTCCGCCCCGCGATGTTTGCCTGCGCGCGATGGCCGCGAAGGACCACCGTTTCGACGGCCTGTTCTTCATCGCGGTGCGCAGTACCGGCATCTATTGCCGGCCGGTCTGTCCTGCGCCGGCGCCCAAGCGCCAGAACATCAGCTTCTATCCGAATGCAGCAGCGGCCACGACTGCCGGCTATCGTCCGTGCCTGCGCTGTCGCCCGGAACTGTCGCCCGAAGCCCATGCGCAGGTGCGCGAAGACTCGGTGCGGCGCGCGCTGGCGCTGATCGTCGAGGGTGCGCTGCAGGACAGTTCGATCGCCGCACTCGCGGCGCGCGTGGGGCTGAGCGCGCGACAGCTGCAGCGGGTGTTTCTCGCGCACATCGGCGCGACCCCGCACACCGTGCACGCCACGCGCCGGCTGTTGCTGGCGAAACAGCTGCTCACCGAAACCGCGCTGCCGGTAACCGATGTCGCACTCGCCGCCGGCTACAACAGCCTGCGACGCTTCAACGCCGCGTTCAAGGTCGGCTGCGGCATGCCGCCAAGTGCGATCCGCCGGCAGAAACCGGCGGCGACCGCGCCCAGCGGCACGCTGACGCTGCGCCTGGGCTATCGTCCGCCGCTGGATTTCGCGCTGCTGATGGCGTTCCTCGCCAAACGCGCGATCCCGGGCATCGAGCGCGTGAATGCGGACAGCTACGAACGCGTCGTCAGCGCAGCGGACGCCCCGGCGTGGATCCGGGTGAGCGCGTTCGCGACGCGGCCCGAACTGCAGCTGGAGATCAGCGAAGCCGATCCGCGCGCGATACCGGACATCGTGCGTCGCGTGCGGCGGATGTTCGATCTGGACGCCAACCTGCAAGCGGTGCATGCGACCTTCGCCGACGATCCGCTGCTGGAACGCGCGATCGCGCTGCATCCCGGCTTGCGCGTGCCCTGCGCCTGGGACGGTTTCGAGCTGGCGGTGCGCGCGGTGCTGGGGCAGCAGATCAGCGTCGCCGGCGCGACCACGCTGGCGCGCCGGCTGGTCGAGACCTGGGGCACGCAGCGCGCAGTTGCCGGGCGGATGCACGCAGCAACACCGCACCCCGGCCTGGATCGCGCATTTCCGTCGCCGGAACGCCTGCACGATGCGCCGCTGGAAAACATCGGTCTGCCGCGCACACGCGCTGCGACGCTGCGCGCGCTGGCGTCGGCGGTCGCGGAAGGCCGGCTGTCGTTCGAAGCGGGACAAACGCTCGATACCTTTGTCGAGCGCGCGACCGCGCTGCCCGGCATCGGCGCATGGACCGCGCACTACATCGCGATGCGCGCGCTGGCGCTGCCGGATGCATTCCCGGCCGGCGATCTGGTGCTGCAGCAGCGGCTCGCGCCGCCGGGCCTGGCGCGGCTGGGCGAACGCGCGACCGAGGCGCGCTCGCAGGCGTGGCGACCGTGGCGCGCATACGCGGTGCTGCATCTGTGGCATCTTCCGCCCGACATCGCAGGCACGGAGGCGACATGAGCACCCTGTTTTTCGAGCATTTGGACACCCCGATCGGCACATTGACTCTCGCCGCCGATGCCGAAGGTCTGCGTCATATCGAATTTCCCGACAACCGCCATTCGGTGAGTCGCGCGGACTGGGTTCCCGATCCGAGCGGCTTGGCTGCGGAAATCCTGCGCACGACGCGCGAACAGCTGCGCGAATATTTCGAGGGTACGCGGCAGGCGTTCGATCTGCCGTTGCGGCCGCAGGGCACCGCCTTCCAGATGGACGTGTGGCAGGCGTTGGCGACGATTCCCTGGGGTGCGACCTGGAGCTATCGGGATCTCGCCCGCACCATCGGCAAACCCGATGCCGTGCGCGCGGTGGGCGCAGCGAATGGGCGCAATCCGCTGCCGATCGTACTGCCCTGCCATCGCGTGATCGGTGCCGACGGCAGCCTCACCGGTTTCGGCGGCGGCCTGCCGATCAAGGCGGCGTTGCTGCGCCTCGAAGGCGCGCTGCCGAAACAGCGCAACGGCGAACTGTTCGGCTGAGCCTGAGGAACCGGGTTCGATCCGCCGGGCGCCGAAAAACGAAACGCCCGACACGGGCCGGGCGTTCGGTGCGGATGAAACAGTGCGATCAGCGGATCGAGGTATCGAGGCTACGCAGCGCGTCGAGAAGATTGATGTGCCCGGTGCGCTCCAGGTCGTCGCTGCTGTAGACCCGGCCGGGGCCGCTGGCGCAGCGCTGCGGTTTGCCGTGCTTCTCCGCGCGCATGTTTTCGGCGGCGACGATGCGCGAACCGGTAGTGCGCATGCAGTTGCGGATGGGTTCGCGGGCCGGGACTTCGGCTTCGGCGGTCTGCAGGGTTTCGGTGTCTCCGCTTTCCTTGGTGACGGTCACGGTCTGGGCGACGGCGGTTCCGGCAAAAGCGGTCAGCAATGCGGCGAGCAGAAGACGGTTCATGGCGGCAGCTCCGGTGTCCAATCAAGCGATTCCCGTACCTTACGCCGACCCGCGAGCGCTTGCCTGAACGCGCACAGCGATGATTTAGCCACATCTCGGCCGGCCGGCAGTTCCCGGCCCGCGCGATACTTCGGTCCCGCGACGGAAATACTGCCGGCATCGGCGGCGTTTATCATCCCGGCATGAAGTCGCCCGCCCCCCGCCCTTTCCTGTCCGCACGCTGCGCATGGCGGATGGCGGCATCGATCACGTTGTCGATGACGCTCCTGCTCGCCGGTTGCGTCAGCCGGCCATCCCCGTCCCGGCCGACGACGGATACCGACGCCCGGGCCTCCCGCATCGTGCTGCTGGTGTCGATCGACGGCCTGCCGGCCTCGATGCTCGGCACCGGG
>JAYUUH010000328.1:0-4018 GCA_043754745.1 Lysobacter sp. | reverse complement strand
TGGCGGACCGGGGCCCGCCACGTCGATTTGCTGATCTTCGATGACTCAGCTTTTACAGCCGCGGATATTTACAGCCACAGATTCATGGCGTGATTCGCGACGAGATTGATCCAAGACACCGAGCTGCCCCAGTAGGTGCAGCCGTTGTTGCTGCCGACGTGCTGCAATCCCACCGGAACGGCCCAGACCGGGTCCAGGTCTCTGCAGAACACTTCGACTTTCGCGGTGCCCAAGGCAGACACCAACTGCGTACGGAAGCTGGCGTTGCCCACGCGCGCCGGGTTGTAGGCTTCCATGCTCGGGCGTTTGCTGCGGATGGTGAACGAATACGCTTCGGCCATCGCGCCACCCAGGCTGTGGCCTGTCACGCCGTAGGCGTTGTTGCAGGACACGGCATCGACGGCAGCTTTGTAGCTGTTGAGTCTGTCGGCATAGCCACTACCGATCCTTGCGGCATTCAACGGCTCGCCCGGTACGGCAACCGATGTGCCGAACTGGTTTTCGATGTTCGTGAGCCAGTCCCCGGTGCTTGCGCTGCCGCGCCAGGAGACGATGCAGTCCGTGGTGCCATTGCTGGTGCTTCTCCAGACTTTCACGACATCGCGATTCAGCGCCACCGAGTAGAACCGGGTACCGACCTGGCGGCTGCTCGCGGTGGCCTGATAGGCGTTGTTGGCGAACCATGCATAGTTGCTGCCCGGCGCCAGCGCCTTGGTCGTCATCGTATTTTCGGCCAGTGCTTTTGCCTCCGTGGTCTGCAGATAATCGATGCCCACTTCGACCGCCGCTTCCGTCGGTGCGAGATCGGTCGCGACCGCGCGCCCGTTGTCCCACGAGATCCGCACCGCCACATTCTTCAGGTTCTTCGCATTCACCCGTGGGTAGTGGGTGGCGAGGAACGCGTGCAGGCGCGGCACGTTCCAGGTTCCGCTCTCCACCATCACGACCCAGTCCAGGTCCCTGGCCAGATCCAGGGCGGCCTTCATTTTTTTCCTGTTCCACTGGATGTTGTCGACATCGATGTAGACGATGGCATCGTCCACGTTCTTCGGCAGCGTCGAAAGGCTGTAGCGCGGCGTGACGCCGTCGAAGATCTCGAAGCCGATATCGCCCATGGTCCGGGTCAGCGATACGACGGGCGTGCGATCGCCTTGGACGACAGGCGCGCCCTTGATCGTTTCGTACCCGCCCGCGCTTGAAACAGTGTGGCCATTGCCCGCCGAAACCAGCGCGCTCGCCGCGATGCCCGCCGCCAGAAGGCCGAGCTTGATGGAACTCCGATGCTTTCTCATGTTTTCTCCGATGCTGTGTGGATGGTCGTCTTCAGTTGGTTCCGGAATTCCGGAAGTGCCTAGTCCAAATAGACGGACATCGTCGGTCGTGAGTCCTGTCACGCCGTCTCCTGATGCATGGCATTCCAAGTTTCCTCAGCTTTCGGGTGCGCGGCAAGTCGCGTTATGCTCAGGTTTCCATGCGCAAAAGGATTGCGGTCAAGTGATTGATAACGATGGAAAAGATTCAGGAAGAGATTGCGTTCGTCGCGACCCCGCTCGGTTTTTTCTCACGTCTGGGCTGTCGATCGTGGGACGAAAAGCGTCATCCCGGCGGCGACACGATCGCCGATCGACGTGCGGAGAGCTTCGGCCACGTCGCGAATGCCCGGCGACGGGATCCGTCGAGGGAGCGCCATGAAAGCCATGAAAGCCGCGAAAGTCGTCAGGCGTCGTCCCAGGCAGGCGAGGTCGGAGATTACGGTCGACGCGATCTACGAGGCGACCGCGCAGATCATCGAGCGCGAGGGCGCCGACAGGATCACCACGAAGCGCATCTCCGAAGTGTCCGGTTTCAGTATCGGGACCTTCTACCAGTACTTCCACGATCGCGACTCCCTGCTGATGGCGATGGCGATGGCGCATCGCGACAGGCTGATCGAACGATTGAAAACCACGCTGGCGGAATCCCGGGACCAATCCGTCCGCGAGGCGATATCGCGCCTGGTCGCGGTAAGCGTGGCGCATGCCCGCAGCAACAGGAAAACGCTCCGCGTGATGATGCGCGCGGTGACCGGAAAGGGGCGGGCTTCGAGGATGCAGGATGGGATGCGCGTCCTGGACGAATTCGTCGGACGGAGCCTGGTCCAGCTGGCGGAGCGCGATGGCCTGGCGCTATCTCCAACGTGTCGGTTCGTGCTCTCGCGGTCGCTGACGTGCGTGGTCTGGTCTGCCGTGATGGAAGATTCCGATCTGCTCGACGGCCAGGAGATCGAGGATCAGCTTCGCGACATGTTGGCGGGCGCGATGATCCGGGGCCCGTCGTTCAACGCGGGCGACGCGATGCCCGATGCGCATGCGGATCTTGTGGGCCGGCTTGCGTAGTTGCATCGGAATGCGCCAGCGCGCAGGCCTTGCTTCCGGTGTCGCCCCTGCCATTGCTCCCGGCACGGAACGGCACATATCGCTTCCCTGTCGAACGCATCAGGATGATCGTCGGCAGATCGCCGGGAGGGGAAAGCGCATGTCCGAAATATCGACGTTCCGCCTGTATGCGTTGCGGGCGACCTATCTGCTGATGGTCGTGGGACTGGGCGTCACCAACTGGCCGATGATCGTATCGCCGCCCGCGGACCTGTCGCACATGAGCAGCGTGGTCCGCGCCGTGCTGGGCGCGGTGTCGCTGTTGGCGCTGCTGGCGCTTCGCTACCCGGTCAAGATGTTGCCGCTGCTGTTCTTCGAATTGATCTGGAAGGCGATCTGGGTGATCGCGTACGGGCTGCCGCTGTGGTCCGCGGGCAAGCTCGACGCCGGCACCGGCGAGACCATGATGGCCTGCGTGATGGGTCTGGTGATTTTTCCGCTGGCGATCCCGTGGGGCTACACCATTAGGCATTACTTGAAGGCGCCAGCGGATCGCAGGGTGAGGCGGGGCGGCTGATGCTGCCGCCGCGTTTCGGTGTCATCACTAGATGATGATTAGTCGCCTCGGCGGCGCAAGCCGGCGGTCGACATCTCGGGCGTTGAAGCAGGGATCCATTCTTGGACAAGGCTGTTCGTCGTACTGCTCCGGGTATCGCTTTTATCGATACCCGGAGCAAGAGCGCGACCGATCCGCAAACCGATCCTATGACAACCGCAGAAACCGCCCGCGGATATGCTTGGGGCCGATCAAGGAACCTGCGCAGGATCTTTCGTGGGTTGTTCGGGCGGCTGTTCGGGCGTTATGTCGCGGCCATTGCGGGTGCTGCACACCTCTTCGAAGGTTGCGATCCATTGTGTGTTGGGCCGCTTGACGATCTTGTGCCACCGCCCGTCGCCGTCGGAGACCCAGCCGTGCGCAGGCATGCCGAGCTTGCAGAACGTGAACGGGTTGTTGCCGTACGGCACCTTCTTGTATACCGCCGCTTGTGTCGAGCCAACTGCCGAAGCGATCAGAACAGCGAATATGAATGCGGTTTTCTTCACGTGTGTGTACCCCTTTTCCTTGAAAAGATTGATTCCGAACGGAGCTGAGACTTGCCTTGGCACGACTTCATGGATTGTGACGCCGGACCCAGGTTAAAGCAGCGTCCCATTCCAGGCTGAACGAGCCTGGTCGCGGCTGGCCATGTCTGCCCCAGCCGATTGTTTACAGGACTGTCGCGAACCATTCAAGACAAGGCCGAAGAGCGGTCGCACCGTCCAGTCGCCCGGCTGTCTCCCGTATCCGCCTGCTCATCTCCCCCGGCATAATCCGCTGCTCCGAGGGTTGCATCCTTCGGACGCTCGCCCAATATCAGAGAACCAGCCTCTCTAACGACCCCCATGACTGCGCAACCGATTGATCTGCCGTCCATTGTTAACGCCGAAGCCGGTGTCTTTCGGTCAGCACCCCCGGCTCTCACGGTCGAAGGCCTCGGCAAGCGCGTGCGCCTGCCGACCACCGAGCTGACCATCCTCGAAGGCATCGACTTCGAGATCGCGACCGGCGACAGCGTCGCGATCATCGGCGCCTCCGGTTCCGGCAAGAGCACGCTGCTGGCGCT
>JAYUUH010000327.1:0-12273 GCA_043754745.1 Lysobacter sp. | reverse complement strand
CCTTGGGCGCGGCGACTTTCTTGGCTGCCGCTTTCTTGGCCGGCGCTTTCTTCGCGGCGGACTTCTTGCCGAAGCCCTTGCGCATCGGCTTGCCGGTGGTCTCCATCAGTTCGACGGCTTCCTCCAGGGTCAGCGATGCGGGCTCGCGGTCTTTCGGAATCTTGCCGTTGAGCTTGCCGTCGCTGAGATACGGGCCGAAGCGGCCGTTGAGCACCTGGATGTCGCTGCCGACGAAGTCTTTGATGATCCGGTTGCGGGCGATCTCTTCCTTCTCTTCGATCAGGAAAACCGCGCGCGCCAGATCGATGGTGTACGGGTCGTCTTCCTTCTTCAGCGACGCGTACACGCTGCCGCGCTTGGCGAACGGCCCGAAACGACCGATGCCGACGCTGACTTCCTCATCCTTGTCCTCGCCGAGCTTGCGCGGCAGCCGGAACAGCTCCAGCGCATTCTCCAGCGTGATCGTGTGCATGCTCTGGCCGGGGCGCAGGCTGGCGAAGGTCGGCTTGTCCTCGTCGTCGGCGGTGCCGATCTGCGCGTACGGCCCGTAGCGGCCGAGACGCACGCTGACCGGCTTGGCGGATTTGGGATCGACACCGAGTTCGCGCGCGCCGGTGGCTTCGCTGCGGTCGACCGATTCGGTCTTGGCGTCGACCAGTTCCTTGAACGGGCCCCAGAAGCGCTCCATCAGCGGGATCCAGTCCTTTTCGCCGCGGCTCACTTCGTCCAGCTCGTCTTCGAGCTTGGCGGTGAAGTCGTAATCGACGTACTGGGTGAAATGCCCGCTGAGGAAATTGCTGACCGCGCGGCCGACGTCGCTCGGGCGGAAGCTGCGGCCTTCCATCTCCACGTATTTGCGGAACAGCAGGGTCTGGATGATCGACGAATACGTCGACGGCCGACCGATGCCGTATTCCTCCAGCGTCTTCACCAGCGCCGCTTCGGTGAAGCGCGGCGGCGGCTGGGTGAAGTGCTGATCGGTATGAATGCGATCCAGCGGAATGCGGTCGCCGGTCTTCATCGACGGCAGCTTGCGGCCTTCGTCGTCGTCGTCGTTCTTCTGGTCTTTGCCTTCCTCGTAGACGGCGAGGAAACCCGGATCAACGACTGTTGTGCCGCTGGCGCGGAAGCTGTGCTCGCCGCCGGCGGCGAGATCCACCGATACGGTGTTCAGCGTGGCCGGCACCATCTGCGAGGCGACTGCGCGCTTCCAGATCAGTTCGTACAGGCGGCGCTCGTCGTCGCTGAGGAAACGGTTCACCTGCGCGGGCGTGCGCAGCGCCGAGGTGGGGCGCACGGCCTCATGCGCTTCCTGGGCATTCTTGGATTTGGTCTGATAGACATTCGGCTTGTCGGGCAGCGCCTTGGTGCCGAAATCGCGGGCGATCACGTCGCGCAGTTCGCTCAGCGCTTCCGCGGACAGGCTCACCGAGTCGGTACGCATGTAGCTGATCAGGCCGACCGCGCCTTCTTCGCCGATCACCACGCCTTCGTACAATTTCTGCGCGACCTGCATGGTGCGCTTGGTGGTGAAGCCGAGCTTGCGCGAGGCTTCCTGCTGCAGCGTGGACGTGGTGAACGGCGGCGATGGCCGGCGCTTGCGTTCCTTGCTGACCACATCGGTGACCTGCAGCACGCCCTGCGCGGCGGCGACGATCCGCTTGCGCGCGGCTTCGGCGGTGTCGCCGTCGGTGACCGTGAACTGCTCGAACTTCTTGCCGTCGAGCTTGTTGAGCTTGGCGGTGAACGCCTGCGTCGGGTGCGCGCACTCGGCTTCGATGCTCCAGTACTCGCGGGCGATGAAGGCTTCGATCTCCTCCTCGCGCTCCACGATCATGCGCAGCGCCGGGGACTGCACGCGGCCGGCGGACAGGCCGCGCTGCACCTTGCGCCACAGCACCGGCGACAGGTTGAAGCCGACCAGATAATCCAACGCACGGCGCGCCTGCTGCGCGTCGACCAGGTCGGCAGCGATGGCGCGCGGCCTGGCCATCGCTTCCTTGATCGCCCGCGGGGTGATTTCGGTGAACACCACCCGTTCCAGGGTGCGGTCCTTGAGCAGGCCGCGTTCCTTCAGGATCTCGGCGATGTGCCAGCTGATCGCCTCGCCCTCGCGGTCCGGGTCGGTCGCGAGGTAGAGGTGGTCTGCGGCCTTCGCGGCCTTGGCGATGGCTTCGACGTGTTTCTCGTTCTTTTCGATCAACTCGTAGCGCATGGCGAAGTTCTGCGTCGGATCCACCGCGCCTTCCTTCGGCACGAGGTCGCGGACGTGGCCATAGGAGGCGAGGACGTGGAAGTCCTTGCCGAGGTACTTGTTGATCGTCTTGGCCTTGGCCGGCGATTCGACGATGAGGAGGTTCTTTGCCATTGCGGGGTGGGGGTTCCGAAGGGGTATGCCGATATCGGCCGGCACCGTCGGCAGGGCGTTTCAGGGCCGCCCGGCCAGATGGCGACGCCCGGGGGAGGCCCGGGCGTCGCTGCGTTCTCTTTTTAGTGGTGTCATGTCCGGGCCGCCCGTGTCAAGCGGAATCGACGGGAGCGGTCCCACAAGCGGCTTGGAGGCGGGGATCGGCCGGCTGGCGAATCCCCCGCCGCGTCGGGCCTGCCGGCGCCCACACGGCGGACGACGGCCCCCCAAGGCCGTGGCCCGCCCGACAGGGCTCAGTTCATGCTGCCTATCATCATCGCGCCCATTACGGCGTACAGGGCGACGAGGCCCAGGATCACGAGGCCGGCCAGTACCAGGATGACGATGGTGACCGTTCCCAGCTCTTCGCGCTGCCACTCGGGATGGTCGGTGAACGCATATTTGTCCACCACCAGCGTGTCGCAGATCATGTCGTGCAGCGCCTGCTTGCGCACGGTGAGCGCGGTCATCAGCCCGGAAATGATCACGCCCAGACCGCAGGTCAGCAGTGTGAACAGGAAATAGGCCACATAGCGCAGGAAGCCGCGCCAGAAGCTGATCGCCTGGCCATCGCCGCGCACGACCTTGATGCCGACCGCCATCTTGCCGAGGCTGGCCTGGTGCGAGGACGCGTGCATCCAGCCGAAGTAGACCGCAGGCAGCAGGATCATGATCAGGTACATCAATCCGATGAACGCGATGCTGGCGCCGCCTGCGAAGGGATCGGACGAACTGTTCATCAGCCCGGACGCGCCCAGCCCGAAGATCAGGCCGAACGGAATCAACAGCGCGTATGAAGCGGCGGTGGTGACGAAGGAGTCGATGAAACTCGCCGCAAAGCGCTTCCACAGCCCGGCATAGACCACCCGGCCGCCGGAGACGACCGCGCTGCCTTCGTCCACGCGCGCCTGCGGCGGTGCGTAAGGCGACGGTTCGGCGATGGCATAGGGACGGTAGGCGCCATCGTCCGGTGCGGCTTCGGCGGCCTGGACCCGCGCTTCGGCGCGCGGGTCGTCGGGCGCGCCGCCGGCGATCACTTCGCGGATCATCTCGCGCCAGGGCCTCCACTCGGCCATGCCCTCGCGCCAGACCAGCGTTTCGGGCGGCAGCAGGCCCTTGGTGTGCATGGCGGCGAGGTCGCCGGCGTCCACCGGGCCGTTCTGGATGCGCTGGGCGTCGCTGTAGTACCACTCGGTCATGAGGTCGATTCCGTCAGGGAGAGACTGTGTTGTCTGGGGTGAGGTCCGAAGCGTCGTCGGAACGGCATCGCGGCGACCGATACTTGAGCGGCAACGTACCGCCATCGCAATTCCATCCGTTGTCGCCGGATTCGAAGATCGCGGTTTTGCCGTCGAGCTGCGGATCGACGTTGGCGAACGTCAATTCGATGACGCAGCGTGCGCTTTCGCCCTCGCCGATGCGCACGAGGCCCTGCCCCGCCGGATCGGCGCCATTGCGGCCCAACTCGAACACGTCGGGCTCGTCGAGACCGATCGCGGCGTTGTCCGGGCAGTCTTCGGCGTCCAAGCGGTGAAGGTCGATCGAACCCTGCAGGTCGCGTACGTAGGCCTCGGCGGACGCGACCTTCGAGCGGAGCAGGTAATCGTTGTAGGCCGGGATCGCGATGGCGGCGAGGATGGCGATCACGAACACGCCGAACACCAGCGCCACCGCGCCGATGATCGCGGCGATGGCGCAGCCGGACATGCCCTGCTTCGGCGGCGGCGCGGACGGTGGTGCGCCGCGATGGGCGAAGGCATCGGCCATCTGTTCGCTGCGCGACTGGTCGGGCGGAAGCGGAGGCGGTATGGACACAGGTAGTCCGATCAGGCGCCGCAACGCGCCGGGGCGTAGCCGGCCGGGATGGTCTTGTTGCGGCAATAGAGGGTGATTTCGTCGCCAACGATGTTCACGTCGTACTGCACGCGCTTGTCCTGGACTTCGGGGCCGAGGCCGCGGAAGCCCACCTCGTAGGCGCAGGCGCCGCTCTGCGGACGCGCCGCATCGATGAGGAACCAACCGTTCTCCTCGCTGCCTTGGTAGCGCGGATGACGCACCTGCAGGGTTTCGAATTCGAAGGTGTCCGGGCAGGTATTGCCATTCGCGGCGTAGAACTCGCGCATCGCCGCCGTCACCAGCTCGCGGGCCAGCGCATCGGTCTTGGCCATGCGCTCGGGGTCGTAGGGCTGGACCTGCTCCTGTCCGTTCCGGCCGGCCTGTGCGGCTTTCGCGCGCTTGACGTAATCCTGATACGCGGGCAACGCGATGGCGGCGAGGATCGCCACCAGCACTAGGCCGACCACGCCGATTACGACGACCGCGATGATGCAGCCGCTGCGATTGGACGGTGGCGGCGCGGTGCCGCGCATCGGGCCCGCGTGCGAAGCGGTGGCCGCGGCCGGGCGCGTCGGCACCGGCGGCGGCAGCGGGGGATCGGGGTGCACGCCGGTGAGGCCGAGTTCTTCGATCAACCGTTCCAGCGGCTGCCACTCGCGCAGGCCTTCGTGCCAGGCCAGCGTGTCGCGGCTGATGCGGCGCTCGCGATACGCCTTGCGCATCGCGTCGGCGTCGAGCGGGCCGACCCGGCCCTGGCCAGGTTGATGGTAGTACCAGTCGGTCATGCATTCCCCAATCGTGTGCGTTCCGGCGCCCGTTCCGGGCGCCCGGAGAAGGCGTTTCCCCCCGGAAAGGCCGTCTATCGTGTTTTTTCCTGCCCGAGGCGTCCGTGCGTCAGTGCAGCAGTTCGCCGTCGTCGTCGAACATCTGGGTTTCCATCCACGCGTAGGCGGCTTCGGAACCGGGCTGGTTGAACAGCACCATCAGTACGACCCACTTGATGTCGTCCAGATCGATTTCGTCCTGGTCCAGCGCCATCGCGCGGTCGAGCACCAGCTCGCGCTGGTTGGCGTCGAGGATGCCCTGCTGTTCGAGGAACATCAGGAAACCGCGGCATTCCACGTCGAGCTTGTCCAGCTCGGGGCCGAAGAACACGCGGACCGGACCGTCGGCGCGGGCCGCAGCGGGACCGGGCCGGCGTTCCGCCAAGCCGTCCAGCCAATCGAAGGCCTTGTGGATTTCGGCCGGGCTGAAGCCGGCCTGGAGCAGATTGTTCTGCAACGAGTCGCGGTCGCGGGCGAGGTCCGCGTCGTTGGCGATGTAGTGCTCGAACAGGTAGAGCAGCACATCGAGGATGCTTTCTTTCATGTCCCCTGACTTGCGCCGGGCGGCGCATTGGAAAGGATGGGTGCGGTACGGCGGCTGTAACGGCCGTGTTCGACCGCGACCCGCCCCTGCAATTCCATGACCAGCAGCATGGAGGACAGGGCTGCGGCCGTCAATCCGGTGCGTTCGGTGAGCTGATCCATAGTGCTGGGGTCGTGGCCCAGCGCCAGCCACAACCGGTGGTGGGCGGGGTCGTCGATCGCAACCACATCGGCGATTCCAGCCGGCGCCGCACCGGCCCCTTCCACGTCGGCGGTGGCTGCGCCCAGACGACGCTGCAGCTCGCCGCGCAGCGCCCCGGCCCAGGCGCCGAGCGCGGCGGTGACCTCGTCGGCGGATTCGACCAGGGCGGCGCCATCGCGGATGAGCCGATGGCAGCCCCGGGCCATTGGGTTGTGGATCGACCCGGGCACGGCGAACACCTCGCGGCCGGCGTCGGCGGCCAGCCGGGCGGTGATCAGCGCGCCGGAGCGGCTGGCGGCTTCGATCACCAGGGTGCCGAGGGTCAGGCCCGCCAGGATCCGGTTGCGGCTGGGGAAGTGCTCCCGTCGCGCCGCGGTGCCGGGCGGGTGCTCGCTGACCACTGCCCCGTGGGCCGCGATCCGCACCAGCAGCCCGGCGTGGCCCTGGGGATAGGGGACATCCGGGCCGGTGCCGAGCACCGCCACCGTCAGGCCGCCGGCGTCCAATGCGGCCTCGTGGGCGGCGCGGTCGACACCGGCGGCCAAGCCGCTGGTCACCGCATAGCCGGCCGCGACCAGCGCCCGGGAAAAGCTGCGGGCATTGTCGCGGCCGCCGGCGGTGGGGCCGCGGCTGCCGACCACCGCCACCGCGGGATACCACAGCAGCGCCGGATCGCCGGCCACGAACAGCGCCAGCGGCGGGCTGCCGGCCTTGCGCATCAGCGGCGGATAATCGGGATCGTGCCAGCCGATCAACTGGTGCCCGGGCTGCCGCAGCCAGTCGCGGCAGCGTCGCAGCAGGTCCGGTGCGAGCGCGGCGGGGTCGCCATCGAGGGCGCGGATCTGCGCGCTGTCCAGCCCGGCCTCGCGCCAGCGCGGCCGTGGCAGGGCGCGCACCGCCGCAGGACCGCCATGACGGTCGAGCAGCGCGCGGCGCGGCGCACTGGCGCCTCCGGCGAGAACGAGGGCGAGCAGGGCTTCGGTATCGGCATCGAGCATGTCCATGCCGACATGCTGGGCCGCAAACGACGACGGCGCCGTCAGGCGCCGTCGTTGATTCGTGTAGGAAAATTCTTACTTGGCGCCGCTTACTTCGCGTCGGGGTGCTTCAGGCGGTAGCCGACGCGGCTGGGCTTCACGCTCCGCATCACCAGACCGTAACTGACCCGGTCGAAGGTGCGGAAGATCATCACGTGACCGGCGTATTCGTCCGGCAACTGCACGCGCGAGCCTTTCGGCACGGTTTCGTCGCCGCGCCAGTAATCGACCTCGACGCGATCCACGGTGTTGGTGCCCTGGCGCCAGATCGACAGCACGGTGCCGTTGTCGATGCCGTCGCGGGCGCCGACCGACAGCGCGACCACGTCGCGCGGGCCGCCGCTGGTCAGCGAATTGGCCACCGCCAGTACCCGGGCCTTGTTCTCGTCCAGTGCCTGCTTCGGCACGTGCGGGAAGAACTGCAGATCGTAGGGCTGGGCGTCGACCGGAATCAGGCGGTCGCCGACGCGGGTTTCCACATTCTCGTCGTCCAGCTTCAGGCTGGTAACCTCGACGTCGCCCTGCATCAGCTTGGTGACGGTGCCTGCGTTGACCTTGTAAAGCTCGTGGCCCAGTTCCTCACCATCAAGCTCGTTGCCGGCGGTTTCGCTCCAGGCGGTACCGAAGCCCGGAATCAGGCCGCCGCGGAAGTCGTAATGATTGCGGCTCAGCATGTCGCAGCATTCGCGCTTGCCGATCCGCACGAAACGCGTGGTCGGGCGGACTACGGCGTAGCGCTGGCCGACCTGCGCGCTTTCGAGGCCGCGGGCATAGACCAGATGGCCGCGGGCGGCGCGGGTGATGTCTTCTTCCTGGCCGACGATGTACGGCAGTTCCTTGAAGCTGTCGACCACGCGCAGATCGCGCAGGTAGGCCTCGATGTCGGCCAACGAGATCGCATTGACCGGCGCCTCGTTGCGCGGACCGGCCTGTACGCCGACGCGGTCGAGATAGGCCAGACTGATCACGTCGCCCGGATAGATCAGATGCGGATTCGCGATCTGCGGGTTGGCCTGCCAGATTTCGGGCCACAGCCAGGGCCGCTTGAGGAAGCGTCCGGCGATGTCCCACAGGGTGTCGCCCCGCCTGACCGTATAGGTGTCGGGGTGGTCGCCACGGAACTCCTGGGCAACCGCGTACGTGCCCAATGTCAACAGGGCGGCTGCGCTGACCACCATGACTCGGTGAGAAACGCGCTTAAGGATGCTGGCCATCTACTTGCTCCCCTTGGGATTTTCCCCAACACAACGACCGCACTATAGCCCACAGAACCCGGCTCTTGGCAAGTCTGGAGGCGCTACAATGGCCTTGTCCGCGACCAATGTCCGCCCCCATATCCACAAACATGACGCTCCTCTCAATTCTTGAATTCCCCGACCCCCGTCTGCGGACCAAAGCGCAGCCGGTCGACCTTGCCCGGATCGCCGATCCCGAGTTCCAGACCCGGCTCGACGACATGTTCCACACCATGTACGAGGCCCCGGGCATCGGTCTGGCCGCCAGCCAGGTGGACGACCACCGCCGGTTCATGGTCATCGACATCAGCGAAGAGAAGCACCAGCCGATGGTCTTTATCAACCCGGAGATCGTGGTCGCCGACGGCCATCAGGTCTACCAGGAAGGCTGCCTGTCGGTGCCCAATATCTTCGCCGACGTCACCCGTGCGAACACCATCACGGTGAAAGCCTGGGGCCGCGACGGCAAGCCGTTCGAGCTGCAGGCCGATGGCCTGCTGGCGATCTGCATCCAGCACGAGATGGATCACCTCGAAGGCAAACTCTTCGTCGATTACCTGTCGCCGCTGAAGCGCGACAGGGTCCGCAAGACGCTGGAGAAGGCGCGGCGCAATTCGGCGGCGTGACCTCGCGGCGCCGGTAGAGCGGCCTTCAGGCCGCTGCGCCCTGCCCGGGGAGACGACAGCAGGCTGAAGCCCGCTCTACGGCTGCGATGTTTTTCGATGTCATCCCAAAGCGAAGCCGAGGGACCTGCTTCAAGAATTACTCTCTGCATGTCTTGCTGCTGGATAGGATCAAGGGACGATGAGCCGCACGCTTTCCATCATCGGCATCGCTCTCACCGTTGCGTATCTGGGCCTGCTGTGGTTCGTCTTCGACGGACGACTCGTCGAAATTCTGTTAATGGAGCCGAATGAGACCGGCGACCTATTGGCCGGCATCTTCGGCCCCTTGGCGATTCTGTGGTTGATTCTTGGGTTCTTCCAGCAGGGGGTCGAGTTGAGGCAGAACACAAGGGCCCTTGAAATGCAAGCTGAAGAATTGAGGAAATCCGTAGAACACCAAAAAGAAATGGTCGAAGTCTCCCGAGAGCAATTGCGAGCCGATCTGGAAGCTCTTCGAGAGGAGCGCGAAAAGCAAACAAGAGCCGCGCTACCGAGGTTTGAATTCAGTAGTTCTGGTGTGACATCAGGAGCAGGTTATCCCGGCAGTGTTTACACCTCTACCCTGGAGAACATTGGAAGCATAGTGACTGACGTCAAGATCAGTTGCAGTCAAGACATCGGTAACGTTGCGCCTCGTGATTTCCCGTCATTCGCAGCCAATGGTCGGCATCAAATTCAATGGCAATCTCATGGGAAAGACCGTGCGTTCGAAAGCTGGATATTGATTGCGTATGTCGACACTTTGGGAAACCATGGAGCGCAGAAATTTCGGCCTATCGCCGGTGAAAATGGGCAATTCAATGGCGCGATTGTCTCCATCGAATAACGTTCTGAAGCTTCTTCTTTTCTACCCCGGATAATCCCCGCCCATGCCTCTCCGCATCATCTTCGCCGGCACTCCGGCCTTCGCCGTTCCCTGCCTGCGCGCCGCCGCGCGGTACCACGAAGTCGTGGCGGTCTACACGCAGCCGGATCGCCCCGCGGGACGCGGGCGGGCGCTGACGGCATCGCCGGTCAAACTGGAAGCCCTCCAGCGCGGCATCGAGGTTCTGCAGCCGGAAACATTGAAAAACAAGGTGTCGCGCGACGCGCTGCGCGCCTTGGCGCCGGACCTGATGATCGTGGTCGCCTACGGCCTGATCCTGCCGCAAAGCATTCTCGATATCCCGAAATACGGCTGCTGGAACGTGCATGCCTCGATGCTGCCGCGTTGGCGGGGTGCGGCGCCGATCCAGCGCGCGATCGAAGCCGGCGACGCCGAGACCGGCGTGTGCCTGATGCAGATGGAGAAAGGGCTCGACACCGGCCCGGTGCTGCTGTCGCAGTCGCTCGCCATCGGCGAACACGACACCGGCGGCCAACTGCACGACGGCCTATCCGCACTCGGCGCGCAGGTGCTCAGCGACGGCCTGGGCCTGCTGCGCGCGGGCATCGTGCCGGTGGCGCGGCCGCAGCCGGAAGACGGCGCGACCTATGCGCGCAAACTCGACAAGCACGAGGCGAAGCTCGACTGGTCGCAGCCGGCGACGACGCTGACGAACAAGGTCCGCGCCTTCAACCCATGGCCGGTGGCCGAAGCCGAACTGGCCGGCGAACGCGTGCGCATCCACGGCGCGGTGGCGCTGGCGGTCGCGCATGGAACGACGCCGGGCACGGTGCTGGCCGCGGGCCGCGACGGCATCGACATCGCCTGCGGCGACGGCGCGCTCCGCATCCGCGCGCTGCAGCGCGAAGGCGGCAAGACGATCACCGCGGCGGATTATCTGAATGCGCGGCGCGATCTGCCCGGATTCTCCGCATGAACACCATCCGCGAATACGACGTGGTGCGCGTGGCGTCGCTCGACGGGATGCGTTGCGATCCGGAAGACGTATGGGAACGTGCGCCGCGGGTGGGCGATACCACCACCGTCGTGATGCTGTTGACCATGCCCGATGACGCGGACGGTTATCTGCTGGAATGCGTCGCGGCTGGCGGCTATACGCGCTGGCTGGCCCTGTTCCCGCATGAATCGCTCGAACTCGCGGCGGTGGCGCCATGACTTCATATTCCTCCGGCACCACCTCCCGCCTCGTCGCCGCGCGCGTGCTCGACGCGGTGCTGCATCGCGGCCGATCATTGAAGGGCGAATTCGCGACCGAATTGCCGCAGATCGCCGACCCGCGCGACCGCGCGCTGGTGGAAGCGATCTGCTTCGCGGCGCTGCGCAATCGCGCGCGCTATGCCGCCGCGCTGACCGCCTGGGTGCCGAAACCGTTGGGGCGCGGCGACGAACCGCTGCGCGCGCTGTTGTATGTCGGTTTCGCCCAGCTCGACGCGCTGAAGCTGCCGGCGCACGCTGCGGTGGACGCGACCGTGGAAGCCGCCCGCGCGCTGGGTCGCGCGCATCAGGCCGGGATGGTCAATGCGCTGCTGCGCCGCGCGCAGCGCGAGGGCTTCCCGCCGGCCGATCCGGCGCAGGTTTGGCCGGACTGGCTGCTGGCCGAAGTCCGCCACGACTGGCCTGAGCACGCCGACGCGATCCTCGACGCCAGCGCCGCGCCCGCGCCGCTCTGGCTGCGGGTAAATCGCCTGAACACCACACGCGACGATTATCTCCTGCGATTGCAGGCGGCCGGCATCGCCGCGACCGTCCACACCGCGCTGCCCGATGCCCTGCGGATCGAGGCGTCGCTGGCGGTGACCGATCTGCCGGGTTTCGAGGACGGCGTGGCCTCGGTGCAGGACGGCGCCGCGCAGGCGGTGGCCGATGCGCTGGCGCCGTCCACCGGCGGGCCGGCGCCCGGACAGCGTGTCCTCGACGCCTGCGTCGCCCCCGGCGGCAAGGCCGCGCATCTGCTGGAGCGCGACCCGGGCCTGCGCCTGGTCGGGCTTGATATCGATTCGCGCCGGCTGCGGCGCACCGCCGACACCTTGCGGCGCGTCGGCGTCGACGCGGCGGTCGAATTGAAAGCCGCCAATGCCGCCGATGCCGCGGCCTGGTGGGACGGCGTGCCGTTCGACGCGGCGTTGATCGACGCGCCCTGCTCGGCCACCGGCATCGTCCGCCGGCAGCCGGACATCCTCCTGCACCGCCGGCCCGGCGACATCGATGCGCTGGTCGTCACCCAGGCGCGGCTGCTGGATGCGGTGTGGACCACGCTCGCGCCCGGCGGCGTGCTGGTTTACGCGACCTGCTCGATCCTGCGGCGCGAGAACGCCGATCAGATCGACGCCTTCCTGGCGCGTACGCCGGATGCGTGCGCCGAACCGCTGGATGAAGGTTTCGGCCATGCCGCGGGCGCGGGCCGTCAGCGTCTGCCGGGCGAGGACGGCATGGACGGGTTTTTCTATGCGCGGCTGCGGAAGGTTGCACCGGCTTAAATCCCGCCGCCGCCGCTTCGCGTCGTCGACCCCCTTTTTCAAAGGGGGTATCCGCCCAAGCCTCGGGATATCGCGTCGTTCGAAAAGGTATGCGGTCGAATTGCGGCTGGGGCTTTGCCTCCTTTGAAAAAGGGGGCAAAGCGGCGCGTTTGCGAGGCATC
>JAYUUH010000326.1:0-4059 GCA_043754745.1 Lysobacter sp. | reverse complement strand
CCTCAAGCGCATGCCCACGCCGAAGCTGCTCGACATCGCCGAGCAGTTGAACATCCACGAAGGCGTGGCCCGCGCGCGCAAGCAGGACGTGATCTTCGCGCTGCTGAAAGTGCTGACCCGCCACGGCGAAGGCGTCGCCGCCGACGGCGTGCTGGAAATCCTGCCCGACGGCTATGGCTTCCTGCGCGCCGCCGAGGCCAGCTATCTCGCCGGCCCGGACGACGTCTACATCTCGCCCAGCCAGATCCGCCGCTTCAACCTGCGCACCGGCGACGACCTCGCCGGCCGCATCCGCTGGCCGAAGGACGGCGAACGCTACTTCGCGCTGGCCGTGGTCGACACCATCAACGGCGAGCCGCCGGAAGCGTCGAAGAACAAGGTGTTGTTCGAGAACTTGACCCCGCTGTTCCCGCGGCGCCGCTTCAAGCTCGAGCGCGGCGACGGCAGCACCGAAGACATCACCGGCCGCATCCTCGATCTGATGGCGCCGCAGGGCAAGGGCCAGCGCGCGCTGATCGTCTCGCCGCCCAAGGCCGGCAAGACCATGATGATGCAGCAGATCGCCAGTGCGATCACCTACAACCACCCCGACGTGCACATGATCGTGCTGCTGGTGGACGAGCGCCCGGAAGAAGTCACCGAAATGCAGCGCACCGTGCGCGGCGAAGTGGTGAGTTCCACCTTCGACGAGCCCGCCGCGCGCCACGTGCAGGTCGCCGAAATGGTGATCGAGCGCGCCAAGCGCCTGGTCGAGCACAAGAAGGACGTGGTCATCCTGCTCGACTCCATCACCCGCCTGGCCCGCGCGTACAACAACGTCGTGCCCAGCTCCGGCAAGGTATTGACCGGCGGCGTCGACGCCAACGCCCTGCATCGTCCGAAGCGTTTCTTCGGCGCCGCGCGCAATGTCGAGGAAGGCGGTTCGCTGACCATCATCGCCACCGCCCTGGTCGATACCGGCAGCGCGATGGACAAGGTGATCTACGAAGAGTTCAAGGGCACCGGCAACTCGGAAATCCACCTCGACCGCCGCATCACCGAGAAGCGCGTCTATCCCGCGATCGCGGTGAACATGTCGGGCACCCGCCGCGAAGATCTGCTGATCGAACCCGATCTGCTGCAGAAGATCTGGATCCTGCGCAAACTGCTGCACGGCATGGACGAGATCGCGGCGATGGAATTCCTGCTCGACAAGATGAAGACCACCAAGTCGAACGACGAGTTCTTCACCTCGATGCGGCGCTGACGACAGCCGGTGTCATCCCGAATCCCGCAGGGGTGAGGGATCTGGTGGTCGAACATCGCATCGAACGAACGCCCCGCATCGCGGGGCGTTTTTTTTGCCGGAAGATCCAGCCGCTAGGGCGTCGGCGGTGGACGCTGCGTGCCGTAGCTCGCCTGCCGCGCTTCCTGCAGGCGGACGCGCAGATAGTCGTCGCGGCTCATGCCGCCCGGGTAACTCGTCATCGCCATGACCTCCGAAACGATCTGCGCCTCGCGCGCCTTGTACGCCTGGAACCCGGCGTCCTGGCGCTGCTGGTCTTCGAAGGCCGCCTGCCGCGCGTCGGTTTGTTGCCGATAACGGTCCACGAGCGCCTGCGATTGCCGGACGCGTTCGGCCTGGTCCTGCACGGCGGCCTCGATCAGGCCCACGCGCAATACCACGCTCTCGCCCGCCGAGAGCTCCCGCGCCTGTTCGCGCTGGTCGATCTCGCGACCGATGGCCTGCGCCTGTTCGCGCCGCGCGTTCTCGTCGAGCGTGTGCGCGTCGCGCAGGAACGCACGCACGCGCTGTTCGAAACCCAGCCGGCTGCGGTACGCCCGCGCTTCCGGACTCGCCGCCAGCGCCGCCTGTTTGGAACCGGTCGCCGTTGGCGTCGACGGCATGCGGGTGTCCGCAGGCATTGAACGGTTTTCGACCGAAGCGTCTTTACGTTGTTGCGACATCCAGAGCGCAAGCGTCAATGCGGCAGCGATCGCAAGGCCGATATGGGCGGGTTTGATCTTCATGATGGCCGGCGCGGGAATTCCTGGAAGCGGACGCGTCTCCCGGCGGACCCGCGACACGGATCCGCCGGGAAACCGCATGGACGATCAGACCAGTTGGTCGACGGTCCAGTACAGCAGGTTGAACGGTTTGGCGCGATCGGCGGCATCGCTGGCTTCGGTCGCGTCCAGCACATTGCCCGAACCGACCAGCACGCTGTCGAGGAAGTTCTTCAATTCCAGGCTCATGGTCTGGATATCGCCATTCTTGAAGTCGACGATGGTGGTGCAGTGGCTTTCGTTGAGCGCGCGATACTGCGGGAAGTAACCGCCGAAGTTGCCCAGGCCGTTAAGCTTCGCCGACAGCCGCTGGGTGTCGGTGTTCCAGCGGGCGTGGATCAACGCTTCCTTGGCGGCCTGGTTCGGCGCGTTCTGGATATCGGCGAAGAACCGCTCGTACGAATACGAGGAGAAATTCAGATCCTTCCAGAAGTGGGTCTGGCCGAAACGGTCGTTCGGATACTTCGCCGACAGCGCGTTGTAGATCGTGCCGAGCTGGTTGAGGTCGAGCTGCGGCATCTGGCCGGCGAGGTAGGGCAGCGGTCCGTTCGGTTTGTTCAGCCCCCACGCCTGGCGCATCAGGCCCTGCAGCGGTGCGGACGGATAGAGGCTCGGGTCGCCGCCGAGCGGCGCATCGAAGACGGGGCCGGAATCGTCGATCAGGAAGCCGCGGGTCGGCGCGAGGTCGCGACGCAGGGGCGCGTAGTTGGTCAGGCTGCCGGCGCCGCCGGCGCTGCAGCCGGTGGACAGCATCTGCGTCGGCCGCTCCACGTTGTCCTTCAGCCAGCTCACCACGGCGCGGACGTTGCGGGTGCCGTTGTGGTGCCAGACCAGCGGCGGCTTCACGCCGGCCGGATCGTTGTAGACCGCCACCTTGTCGCCACTGTAGATATCGCCGGTGCAGTAGGGCACGTAGACGATGTTCCACTGCTGGGTCTTGATCGAATCGAACGGGCTGATGCGGGTGACGAACGGGCTGACCAGGCTCGCGCCGGGATTGAGCAGGCTCATGTAGTCGTCGGGGACGCCGTTCGGATTGCGCGCGCCGCGCACGCCGGTCTGGCCGGTGCAGCTCGCGTAATCCCAACAGGCGCCGCCGCCTTCCATGTAGATGATGGTGTTGCGGGTGTTCGGTACGCGGTTGAAGAAGAACTTGTACTGCGAACCGTTGCCGCAGACCGCGCCGGTTTCGGGCGCGAGCTTGATGGTCTGCCATTCGCTGTAAGCGCCCGGCCTGAAGCCGTCGGCATAGCCGCCCGGGTTCGACAGCAGCGGATAGTCGCCGGTGCGTTGCGCGGCCGTGACCTTGTTGTCGGCTTTCGGCGGAGAGACCAGGTTCGACAGTGTCTGCCAGAACGAATAATCGCCTTCCTCAGCATGCAGCGGCGCTGCAATCAGGATGGTGGCGATGGCGGTTGCAAGCACGAGAGGCTTGCGGATCGATGCGGTCATGACCTTACTTCCTTTGGGTGATGGACTGCTTGGGTGACGCCCGATGGGCGCTGTGCGGACGGCGACGCCCCCCTGCGTCGCGCTGCGCGACCGGGACCATGCCACGGATCGGGCGTCCGATCCATACCGGGGCCGCGCGGCGGGAAATCTTTGCAGGCTGCCCGATCGACTCCGGTACGGCGGTGCGGCGGAGATGCGGCATCGCAACATCACGCAGAAGCGCAACGTCGGCGAAATCGTAGGCAACGTGCGTTGTCGCAAAGATCAAACGTTATCGGTCGAAGACAACACCCCGGTGTCGATGTCGTTGCCCTCGCGCCGCCGGACATGGTCTTCCAAGGCCACAAGGAGCAAAGGGAACGGCATTTCGTAGGGCGCATAAGCTGAAAGCGTAATGCGCCATGAGGCGTCACCGGCATCGGATACTTCAAGAGAAAGGTGCGTGACGCTTCGTTTATGCACGGCGGTTTCAACCTCGAGGTGCAACACGGTTAATTACTGCATGGTTCCGTTGGGGGTTTGATCCAAGTCGATCAGTGCGTCGTAAAGCTCCAGCGGTGT
>JAYUUH010000325.1:0-12333 GCA_043754745.1 Lysobacter sp. | reverse complement strand
GGCGTCGGATTGCTGATTACGACGCGAATCTGTCGGTCGCCCGCACCAATGCGTCGACGTTCTCCGGCTCGAACGCGGAGTGGCCGGACGCCGGACTGATGTGCAGTTCCGCCTTCGGCCAGGCCTTGCGCAGGTCCCAGGCATTCTGGATCGGGCAGACCACGTCGTAGCGGCCGTGGACGATCACGCCGGGGATGTCGGCGATCTTGTGGGCGTCGCGCAGCAACTGGTCTTCCACTTCGAAGAAGCCACCGTTGACGAAGTAGTGGTTCTCGATGCGCGCGAAGGCGAGCGCGAAACGCTCGTCTTCGTGGCCGGCGACGAAATCCTCGTCGACATGCAGGAAGCTGGTCGCGCCTTCCCAC
This sequence comes from Lysobacter sp., assembly GCA_043754745.1. Classification (GTDB taxonomy): domain Bacteria; phylum Pseudomonadota; class Gammaproteobacteria; order Xanthomonadales; family Xanthomonadaceae; genus Lysobacter_I. Next base: position 11,968 of record JAYUUH010000325.1, on the reverse strand, counting down.
ACGCTCCATGCGCGTGCGGCGTCGAGGCGGGTGGTTTCGTCGTCGCTGGTGAGGCGGCGGTGGAAAGCCGAGATCAGGTCGTGGCGTTCGACCGGCGGAATCGCGCCGATGTAGTGCTCCCACGCATCCGGGAACAGCCGCGAAGCGCCTTCCTGATAGAACCATTCCAGTTCCCAGCGGCGCAGCATGAAGATGCCGCGCAACACCAGTTCGGTCACGCGCCCGGGGTGGGTTTCGGCATAGGCCAGCGCGAGCGTGGAACCCCACGAACCGCCGAAGACCTGCCAGCGTTCGATGCCGAGCTTTTCGCGCAGGGTTTCGATGTCGGCGACCAGCGTCCACGTGGTGTTGCCGACCAGATCCGCGTGCGGCGTCGAGCGCCCGCTGCCGCGCTGGTCGAACAGGACGATGCGGTACTTCGCCGGGTCGTGGAAACGGCGCATCTTCGGGCTGCAGCCGGCGCCGGGGCCGCCGTGCAGCATCACCACCGGTTTGCCGTTGGGGTTGCCGCACTGTTCGTAGTGCAGCGTGTGGCGGTCGTCGACCTTGAGCGTGCCGCTGTCGAAGGGTTCGATCTCGGGATAGAGCGTGCGCATGGCGTGACCTGATGGGTTCGGATCCGATGGGAATCCCTTGGGAGTCCGGTCGGAATCGGGATGGAATGCGGGAATGCGCGGCGTGGCCGCGGACGGGCAAGTCTAGCGCAGGGTTTGGCGCGGCCAACGGCCCGAAGACACGCGGTCGCGGTCTTCCAGATCGCGATGGGTATGGACCGCATCGAAACCGGCGTTCTCCAGCAGCCCGCGCACCGCTTCGCCCTGCTCCCAGCCATGTTCGAGCAACAGCCAGCCGCCCGGAAGCAGATGCGCCGGCGCGTCGCGGACGATGATGCCGATCGCCTCCAGCCCGTCCGGTCCGGACGACAGCGCCTGCGCCGGCTCGAAGCGCAGGTCGCCCTCGCGCAGATGCGGGTCGGCGTCGCCGATGTAGGGCGGGTTGCTTGCGATCAGGTCGAAACACTCGCCGGCCAGCGGCGCCAGCCAATCGCCGTGGCGGAATTCGATATTGCCCAGACCCAGCGCGCTGGCATTGGCGCGGGCGACCGCCAGCGCGCCTTCGCTCGCGTCCACTGCGATCACCTGCGTCTGCGGCCGCTCGTGCGCCAGCGCCAGCGCGATCGCGCCGCTGCCGGTGCCCAGGTCGGCGATCCGCAGCGCCGCCTCGGGCGGCGCGCGCTCCAGGGCCAGTTCGACCAGCCGTTCGGTTTCCGGGCGCGGAATGAGGGTTTGCGGCGAGACCAGCAGATCGAACGCCCAGAAGCCGCGGCGACCGGTCAGATACGCCACCGGCTCGCCTTCGGTGCGGCGCGCGAGCAGGGCGTCGAAGCGTTGCTGCGCGGCGGTGTCGATCGGTTCGTCGCCGTGGGCGAACAGCCAGGTCGGCGGGCGTTCCAGCGCATGCGCCAGCAGCGCTCGGGCGTCGGCGCCGTCGATCCGTTCGCAGGCCTGGTGCAGCACTGCATCCAGAGAGGGGCGTCGACTCGTCATCATCCCCGCTATCGTAGCCGTTCGCGGCTGCAGCGCCCCTCCCCGGTTTTCGTCGAACAGGCCGCCTCCATGCCCCGTACTTTCCCTTTCCATAGTCTCGCCGCCGCGCTGCTCGCATTGGTCGCAACGGGCTGCCAGAGCGTCGGGTTCGGTATCGCCAACGCAGGGGTGTCCGCACCGGCGGCCAGCGTCGTCTACGACCGGCAGCGGGACCTGTCGCTCGACGTTTATCGGCCCGCGTCCTCCGCGAACGGCCCTGCGCCGGTGGTGGTGTTCTTCTACGGCGGCAGCTGGCGGAACGGCGAACGCGGGCAGTACCGGTTCGTCGGCCAGCGGCTGGCGGAGGCCGGCGCGCTGGCGATCGTCGCCGACTACCGGACGTTTCCGCGCGCGGTATTCCCTGGATTCGTGGAAGACGCCGCCGCCGCGGTGGCCTGGGCGCGGGCGCATGCGGCCGAACACGGCGGGGATCCGCAGCGTCTGTACATCGCCGGCCATTCGGCGGGCGCGCAGATCGCCGCGCTGGTCGGCGTGGATGCGCGCTATCTGGCGCCGCACGGCATGACGCCGCGCGATCTGGCCGGGGTGATCGGGCTGTCGGGGCCTTACGACTTCGAAATCGCCGGCTACGAGGACGTCTTCGGTCCCGAGGCGCAATGGCCGCAGGCACAGCCGATCCGTTTCGTCGATGGCGATGAGCCGCCGTTCCTGCTGGTGCACGGTACCGGCGACCGGGTGGTGGAAGCCAAGGACAGCCAGGAAATGGCCGACGAACTCCGCAGGGTCGGCGTCCGCGCCGAACTGCTGTGGCTGCCCGACGCCGGGCATATCGCCCCGTTGGCGGCGTTGCATCGTCCGGCCCGCGATCCGGCCCTGCTCGAGGCGATCCGGGCCTTCCTGAGCGGCCGGTCCGTGGACAACGGGCCTGCGGCGGCGTCCCCGGCGCGCTGATTCGGTTTCGATAGCCAAAACTGGATGACATAAAGGAGGGCCTTCAGGCCCAATCCTCATGCGGTTGATCTTGTCTTGTTCGGGATCGGAGCTGAAGTCCCTCCTACAGGGTGGGCCCAGGCACTGTAAGTAGCGGTCAGCCGATCAATAGTTATTAACTATCGATAGTATTAAATTAATTGATTGGATTGATTGATAGCGTAGGCCTAATATCCGCTTCGTTGCGATCTATTCCCCTTTCGATCGCTGCTTCCCACCCCATCTTTCATCATCCCTCACGCAAGGAAACACGATGTCGCTGATCAATACCCAGGTCAAACCGTTCAAGGCCACCGCCTTCCACGCCGGCGAGTTCGTCCAGGTGTCGGACGAGTCGCTGAAGGGCAAGTGGTCGGTCCTGATCTTCATGCCGGCCGCGTTCACCTTCAACTGCCCGACCGAAGTCGAAGACGCCGCTGACAATTACGCCGAGTTCCAGAAGGCCGGCGCCGAGGTGTACATCGTCACCACCGACACGCATTTCTCGCACAAGGTGTGGCACGAAACTTCCCCGGCGGTCGGCAAGGCCACGTTCCCGCTGGTCGGCGACCCGACCCACCAGCTGACGCGTGCGTTCGGTGTCCATATCGATGAAGAAGGCCTGGCCCTGCGCGGCACCTTCATCATCAATCCGGACGGCGTGATCAAGACCCTCGAAATCCACGACAACGCGATCGCCCGCGACGTCTCCGAGACCCTGCGCAAGCTGAAGGCCGCCCAGTTCGTCGCCGCCAACCCGGGCCAGGTCTGCCCGGCGAAGTGGAAGGAAGGCGCGCAGACCCTGAAGCCGTCGCTGGATCTCGTCGGCAAGATCTGACCCGAAGTTCCCCGCAAGAAGACCACCCGCAAGACAAGGCCACGAGCGGACCGTGCAGTCCGCCCGCGGTTGTGGCACCGCCCCGGTTCGACCCAGGCTTTACCTCGCTCCACCCCCGCAATACCTCCGTAGCAACCTCCGCGACAACCTCCGTGTCATCCCCGGCGAAGCGAGACGCTTCGCCGGGGCTTCAGGGCATAGCCTCCGCGCCCGCGCTTCGTTTGCAGCAGCGGCTTGTACCGCACCGGATCGTCTTTCTCCTCGTGCCGGTCCCTCTCCCCCGGCCCACGTCCGCCGACGCAGGCCGCTGCTGCAAACGCAGCGTCCCTCTTCCCCTTCCCCCCTCGCCAAGGAGCCGGTCGTGCTCGATTCCGATCTCAAAACCCAACTGCAAGCGTATCTGCAGAAGCTGACCCGCCCGGTCGTGGTCACCGCCGCGCTCGACGACAGCGAATCGTCGCAGGAATTGCGCGCGCTGCTGATCGAACTGACCCAGCTGTCGACCCAAGTCACGCTGCGCGAAGCGCGCGAACCCGACGACCGCGTGCCCTCGTTCGCGCTGGGCACCCCCGGCGAAGACATTTCGCTGCGCTTTGCAGGCATTCCGATGGGCCACGAATTCACCTCGCTGGTGCTGGCGCTGCTGCAGGTCGGCGGCCATCCATCCAAGTTGGCGCAGGACACGATCGAACAGATCCGCGCGCTCGATGGCGCGGCTTCTGACGGTATTCTCAGCTTCGAAACCTATTTCTCGCTGAGCTGCCAGAACTGCCCCGACGTGGTGCAGGCCTTCAATCTCATGGCCGTGCTCAATCCGCGAATCAAACATGTCGCCATCGACGGCGCGCTGTTCCAGGACGAAGTCGAGACGCGCCAGGTGATGTCGGTGCCGACGATCTTCCTCAACGGCGAAACCTTCGGCGCCGGGCGCATGAGCGTCGAAGAAATCCTCGCGAAACTGGACACCGGCGCGGTCGCACGCGATGCCGCGAAGATCGCCGCGAAGGACGCTTTCGACGTATTGATCGTCGGCGGCGGTCCGGCCGGCGCAGCGGCGGCGATCTACGCCGCGCGCAAGGGTATCCGCACCGGCATCGCGGTCGAGCGTTTCGGCGGCCAGGTCATGGATACGATGGCGATCGAGAATTTCGTGTCGGTGCCGGAAACCGAAGGCCCGAAACTGGCGGCGGCGATGGAGCGCCACGTGCGCGACTACGACGTCGACATCATGCCGCTGCAGCGTGCCGAACAGCTGATTCCGGCCGATAAGGATGGCCTGGTCGAAGTGAAACTCGCCAGTGGTGCGTCGCTGAAATCGAAGACGGTGATCCTCGCCACAGGCGCGCGCTGGCGGCAGATGAACGTGCCCGGCGAACAGGATTACCGCAACAAGGGCGTCGCCTATTGCCCGCACTGCGACGGTCCGCTCTACAAAGGCAAACGCGTGGCGGTGATCGGTGGCGGCAATTCGGGCGTGGAAGCGGCGATCGATCTCGCCGGCATCGTCGCCCACGTCACCCTGATCGAGTTCGACGCCGGGCTGCGCGCCGACGAAGTGCTGCAGCGCAAGCTGCGTAGTCTGGCGAACGTCGACATCATCGTGTCCGCGCAGACCAGCGCAGTGCTGGGCGACGGCCACAAAGTCACCGGGCTGAGCTACTTCGATCGCAATACCCAGGCTGCCCACACCGTCAGCCTCGACGGCGTGTTCGTCCAGATCGGCCTGCTGCCCAACACTGAGTGGCTGAAAGGCGCGCTGGAACTGTCCCCGCGCGGCGAGATCGTGATCGACGACCGCGGCCAGACATCGCTGCCGGGCGTGTTCGCCGCAGGCGATGCGACCACGGTGCCGTACAAGCAGATCGTGATCGCGATGAGCGAAGGCTCGAAAGCGGCGCTCGGCGCGTTCGATCATCTGATCCGCACGTCGGCGCCCGCCGCATCCGCGCCGACGGCGGCAATGCCGGCCGCCGCGGCACCGGTTGCGGCGGAGACCGAACCCGCTTAACCGCTCCGCGCGCGGGTCGGCAGAAGTCGTGCTGTAAAGCCTGTCAGAAGCGACAGGCGGCCCTGCACCGGAAACAACGCATCATGCCGGTCGAGGTCCGGTCTCGGCGCATGATCACCGGAGGCACCACCACTGCATCGCTAGCGTTCACGGCATTCAACGACTGCGCCGAATACCGCGAACACTCCGCCGCGCCCGCGGCCGACACGAGGGTACCGCCGCCATGAACCTGCGCGATCTGAAGTACCTGGTGTCGCTCGCCGATCACAAGCATTTCGGCCGCGCCGCGGCCGCGTGCTTCATCAGCCAGCCGACGCTGTCGACCCAGATCAAGAAGCTGGAGGACGAACTGGGCGTCGCGCTAGTCGAACGCGCGCCGCGCCGGGTGATGCTGACCCCCGCCGGTCGCGACGCCGCCGAACGCGCGCGGCGGATCGTCGCCGATGTCGAGGAAATGCGCGAAGCGGCGCGCCGAAGCCAGAATCCGGAAGCCGGCACGGTGCGACTGGGCATTTTCCCCACCCTGGGGCCGTACCTGCTGCCGCACGTGGTGCCGCGGGTGCGCGAGCGTTTCCCGCAGCTGGAACTGCTGCTGATCGAAGAGAAGACCGAAGTGATCCTGCGCCAGCTGCGCGAAGGCCGGCTCGACGCCGGCGTGCTCGCGCTGCCGCTGCACGACGATCAGTTGCACCTGGAATTCCTGTTCGAGGAACCGTTCATGCTGGCGGTGCCCGGCTCGCATCGGCTCGCGACCGCCACGGCGCTGACGATGGAGGATCTCGCCCACGAGAGTCTTCTGCTGCTGGAAGACGGCCACTGCCTGCGCGACCAGGCGCTGGATGTCTGCCACATGGCCGGCGCCGGCGAGAAGAACGGCTTCCGCGCGACCTCGCTGGAAACCCTGCGGCAGATGGTCGCCGCCAACGTCGGCATGACCCTGCTGCCGGTGCTGTCGGTGAAACCGCCGGTGTCGTCGTCGCCCGACGTCCACCTGGTCGCGTTCCGCGCCCCCGAGCCGAACCGCCGCATCGCCATGGTCTGGCGCCGCAGCTCGGCGATGTCGGACTTCCTCGGCAAGCTGTCGCTGGCGTTCCGCGATCTGCCGGCCGGGCTGCTGTCCACCGATACGTTTCCGGGGTGCGCGCCGGCGCAGATTCAGCGCGCCAGAGGCTTCGATTGAGGGTGCCGGCTCCGAGCGACCCCCGGCCTCGCGGGGATGACGGGCAAAAACGCTAGACTCCGTCGCAGCATCCGCCTGCAGGCCGACATCGTGAATCTGAAAGGCACTAAAACCGAAGAAAACCTCAAGTCGGCGTTCGCCAGCGAATCGCAGGCCAACCGCCGTTATCTGTACTTCGCGCAGAAGGCCGATGTTGAGGGCTATCAGGATATCGCCGCGGTATTCCGCTCCACCGCAGAAGGCGAAACCGGCCACGCGCTTGGCCATCTGGAATATCTCGAACTGTGCGGCGACCCGGCGACGGGTCTGCCGTTCGGCGCCACCGCCGACAATCTGAAGTCCGCGATCGCCAGCGAAACCCACGAACACACCGACATGTATCTGGACATGGCTACGGCCGCGCGCGACGAAGGCTTCGACGAGATCGCCGACTGGTTTGAGACGCTGGCCAAGGCCGAACGCTCGCACGCCAACCGCTTCCAGAAAGCGCTGGATGAACTCGGCGGCTGATGCAGGCAAGGCATGCGATGAAATGTCCTGCATGCAGGAACCGGTGTTGTCCATCGCGTACGTCGGCTGTCACGACTATCGGCAGGTGCATTTCGAACGCCGGTACGGCGATGACCGCGAGTCCGTGATCTTCGGCTCGCTCGCGTGTCATTGCGTTTTATGACCGCTGAGTCAGCTCGACCGGGCCGCGAACGGCGTCGGCGCGCACGTTCGCCCTCACCGCTGAAACCCCGGCCCAGCGGGTAAACTGCAGCCCACCCGGCTCCGGAATCGACCATGCTCCGCTGGCTCCTACTGTTCATCGCGATCGCCGCCGCGGCTTGGTGGCTGGGGGCACCTTCTGCAAATGTTCCTTTCGCAACGTCTGCGACCGCCTCTTCCGCACCGACGCTGAGCGTCGTCGCCTGCGTGCCCCCGGCACGGCTGGCCGGCGACGACGGCGTGGTGCAGAGCGATGCGCCGGGCAACATGACGCCGTTCGCGCTGACGGACGCCAGCGCGAAGCCGCTCGCCGGATTCAGCGTCGCGGCGCGGGTGCTGTCGCGCGAAGCGTACGGCAGCGGCCGCGAAGCGGATTTCTCGCCGGTGGACCTGGCACTGGGCTGGGGGCCGATGCGCGACGACGCGGTGCTGTCGCAGCTCGACATCTCGCAGTCCGGGCGCTTCTACCGCTACCGCTGGCGCGGCGATCCGCCGATCCCGCCGGACGACATCGTGCGCAGCAGCGCGAACATGCATCTGGTGCCGGCGAACGCGGCCGTGGCCGATGCGCTGGACGCGGTCGATGCCGGAGACCGCGTGCGGATCGACGGCTGGCTGGTGCAGATCGATGCGAACGACGGCTGGCGCTGGCGCAGCTCGCTGACGCGCGAGGACTCCGGCGCAGGCGCCTGTGAGCTGATCTACGTCTGCGGGATCACGCGGCACTGACTGCGGGCGATCACGGCCCTTGCGATCACAGCCCTGTCGGACAGCTCACGCCGGTGCCGCCCAGACCGCAATACCCGCCCGGATTTTTCGACAGGTACTGCTGATGTTCTTCCTCGGCGTAATAGAACGCCGGCGCCGGGTGAAGGATTTCGGTGGTGATCGCGCCGTAGCCCGCCGCGGTGAGCCCCGCCTGGAACGCATCGCGGCTGGCGATGGCCGTGGCGTACTGGGCTTCGCTGTCGCAGTAGATCGCGGAACGATATTGGGTGCCGGCGTCGTTGCCCTGGCGCATGCCCTGGGTCGGGTCGTGGCTTTCCCAGAACGTTTTGAGCAGGGCGTCGAACGACGCAAGCGCCGGGTCGTAGACCACCAGCACGGCTTCGCTATGCCCGGTTTCGCCGCTGCACACTTCGCGGTAATTCGCGTTCGGCGTGAAACCGCCGGCGTAGCCCACGGCGGTGGTGAATACGCCCGGGATAGACCAGAACTTGCGCTCGGCGCCCCAGAAGCAGCCCATCCCGAACTGCACGCGGGCCAGGCCTTCGAACGCATCCCGCAGCGGCCGGCCATTGATGTGATGGACGTTGCGCAGCGGCATCGCCTCGGTGCGACCGGGCAGCGCGCGCTCCGGCGACGGCAGGCGCTGTTTGTGGGCACCGATGCCCAGCAAGGATTCGAACATGGACGTACTCCGAATGGATGTGGTGCAGAGACCCGCACCGGGCCGCCGTTGCGCGTGGATGCGATGCGACTACCGTCGAGATGCGGGCGCGCATCGGCGAATCAACCCGGCCCCGATTCGCGCAGCGCGGGTCTACGCGGAGATGAACACGGAGAATGCACCGGTGTTCATGCCGTCGCGGGCCGCGACGGCATGAACACCGCCGGCGCCACGCTGACCCGGTTGCGGCCAGCGCGTTTGGCGGCGTACAGCGCCTTGTCGGCGCGCTCTACCGCCGGCTGCGACTGGGTTTCGTACGCGAGATGGGCGGCGACGCCGATGCTCACCGTGAGGCGCAGCGACTGCCCCTGATAGCGCACCTCGGCGTTTTCGATCGCCGTGCGGATGTCCTCCGCGACCGCACGCGCCATCTCGATCTGCCGGTCCGGCAGGAGCACCATGAATTCCTCGCCGCCGTAACGGCCGAAGATGTCCTCGTCGCTGAGCTGGGCGCCGACGACCTTGGCGATTTCGCGCAAGCAGTGATCGCCGCAGGCATGGCCCAACTGATCGTTGATCGCCTTGAAATGATCGATGTCGACGAACAGCACCGACAGCGTCGAGCCCTTGCGGTGCGCATTCTGGAAGGTGCGCAGGAGCGCCTGGTCGAGACTGCGGCGATTGAGCGCGCCGGTCAGCGAATCGATTTCCGCGGTATGCCGCAGGTGCAGCGCGGCCACGGCTTCGTCGGCCTGCAGCAGCGCCAGCCGCGCCAGTTCGCGGACGATGGTCAGCTCCTCGGGATGGAAGACGGTGGCGCCGCTGCGTTCGAGCAGGATTAGGCCCCAGGCCGGCGCGCGCACCGGCAGCGCCACCAGCGCCTCGATCGCCACCGGCGTGCTCTCGCCGGTCTTGGTCACCGGACGCTGCTGTTCGATGTTGCCCGCCAACAGCCTGCGCAGGCTGTGCAGGCGCTCGCCGATGGTCGCTTCGATATCCTCCAGATACGCGGCCGGCTGCACCACCAGCGTGTCGCGCCCGTGGTAACCGCGCGCCACCGCGACCGCGGTGGTGGTGGGCACCAGCCTGCGCAGATGCTCCAGTAGATGGCGGAAGACGATGGGCTGGATGTCGTCCTGCGCCGCGCCGCGCAGCGAGGTCTGCAGCGCGGTGAGCAGTTCGGTACGCACCGCTTCGCGGTACATCCGGCGCTCGGAGTCGGCGCGCGCACGCTGTTCGCGGTCGCGCTGCTCGCGGTATTTGCTGATCCGACTGATCAGGCCCACGCTGATCATCGCCGCGCAGAACATGATCGCCAACTGATAGCCGAAGTCCGTCCACAGCGACCCCGCGATCACGCCGTGCGCGGCCAGTTCGCCGCCCAGGGTCGCGGCGGCGACGCCCAGCACAGACACCAGCACCGCGCCCGAGAACGGCACGCGGCGACGCCAGGCGTCGCCCAGCACGTACAGCGCGATGGCGCAGCCGGCCGTCCATGCCGACGGCACCAGCCAGACCGCAAACGGGTCGAAACGCGCGCCCCACGCCGCCATCACCGCCGCGATCAGGGTCAGCAGGATGCAGAGGTGGTGGACGACTTTCGCCAGTCGCGGACTGCTCTGTGCGCAGTCGGTATAGCGCAGCAGGATGCGCAGCGAAGCGACCACGAACAGCAGCGAGATCGCGTACAGGCCGGCGGCGCCCATCTGCCGGAACACACCGAAGCCGTCGAAGAGGTAGAGATGGCCGTTGGTCGCGGCCACCAGCAGCGCCGCGGACAGGCAGAATACGAGCAGCGACAGGAAACCGGCATCGCGCGACGCGAAGAACAGCGCCAGCGTCATCAGCCCGATCGTGAACAGGCTGGCGTAGACCAGGCTGGTGAGGATCGTGGCCGTCTGGATGTAATGCTCGGCCCGCGCCTCGGACACCAGCTCCGGACGGAGCGTGGCGTTGCGCAGGGCGCTGGCGCTGAGCTCCAGCCGGATCTCGCCTTCCCAGGAGGAAGGCAGGCGGTACAGATAACCCATCGGCAGCGGGCCTTCGGCGCGCTGCGGCGAGAGAAACCCGCGACGACCGCCATCCCAGGCGTTTTCGATCCGCAGCCGGACCGATTCCACCGGGGCCCGCGGCATCCAGATGACCCAATGCGGAGATTCGGCGGTGGGCGGGGGCAGGACGAAGCGCAGTTCGGCGCGGGCCTGGCGCAGCTCTTCGGCCACGCCGACGCGCAGGGAGCGGCCATCGCGCCCCAGCTCCGACAATCGACCGCCGGCATCGGGCAACGGCGACACCCGCAGCAACAGCGGTCGCTCCGTCGGCGTTTCCGCATGCCCGGGCGACAGGAGGGCATACAGCCCGAGCAGGAAGACCGCCGCCATCGCGATGGAGCGCAACCACTGCCGCGGGATGTCCCGATGCGGGAACGCCATGCTCAACCTGGGATCACCAAGACCCGGATCTTCCTGATCCACGATGGCAGCGCGCGACTGTCCCGGCGCCGGGAGGCCGCGTCCACGCGGCACGTACCCGATCCGCGGTGCGGATCGATTTGCGGATTCAACGCCAGCGGACCCCGCACATGCGGATCCTGCTGCAACATCACAGGCCGATCGGCTCTGTCGCCCATCGCCCGCCCCCTTGGTGTCGATGTGGTGGCCATGAACGCGCACGCCCCGATCCGTCCGGTCCGGCGCCCCTTTCGATCGATCACAGTAGCATCCCGCACACATTTCAGGCACTTGCGGCGCGTCGACCCATCGATTGAAACGCCCGCGGCGGGACGACTCGCGTCCCAAAGCGGCGCGCAACCTCTAAACTGGCGGTTTTCGCAGCCTGCATCGTCGATGACCCCGGAACACGCCACGGACACTCCCTCCACCGACGCCGTCACCGAGCGCCGCCAAGACTTCATCCGCCAGATCGTCCGCGACGACCTCGCCAGCGGCAGGCAGATCGCGATCCGGACCCGGTTTCCGCCCGAACCCAACGGCTATCTCCACCTGGGACATACCCGGGCGATCTGGACCGACTTCGGCATCGCCGAGGAATTCGGCGGCCGCTGCAACCTGCGCCTGGACGACACCAACCCGGCCAGGGAAGACCCGGAATACGTCCGCGCCATCCAGGACGATGTACGCTGGCTCGGCTACGAGTGGGCGGAACTCCGTCACGCTTCCGATTATTTCCAGGTGTTCTATCTCGCCGCCGAGAAGCTCATCCGCCAGGGCGACGCCTTCGTTTGCGATCTCAGCGCCGACGAAGTGCGCGCCTACCGCGGCAGCCTCACCGAACCGGGTCGCGAATCGCCGTTCCGCGATCGCCC
>JAYUUH010000324.1:0-4066 GCA_043754745.1 Lysobacter sp. | reverse complement strand
AATGGCCGGGAAGCGATGGCTGCCTGCACATGGCGGACGACGCGCTTCCGGACGGAACTCTTCCGACACTGACCTGCGCGAAGCATACGCAGGGGGGGCTCGCGATGAAAGACAAGCACATGCGCCGCAGGCAATCGCACCAGGGACGCTCGCGTTCCGTCGCTCTGGCATGGCGTACCGGCATGGTGGCGATGTTGTTGCCGCTCGCGACCGGACTGTCGGCGCAAAGCACCTTGCGCTGGGACAACAGCAGTCCCGAAGCGCGCGCAGCGGCGTTCGGCGTGTATTCGCCCAAGGCGACGATGGCGCGGGTCTACCCCGGCGCCGGTCTGCGCGTCGCGCCGCTGGCGGCCGGCTTCAACGTGACCGAATTCGAAACCCTTGCGGAGAACCTCGTCGCCGGCCAGAAAGTGCCGGGCCTGGCGCTGGCGATCGTGCAGGGCGGCCGTGTGCTTAGTGCGCGCGGCTACGGTATCACCGATGTCGGCCAGCCCGAGACCGTCGATGCCCACACCGTGTTCCGACTTGCCTCGCTGTCGAAGTCATTCGCCGCGACAGCCGCAGGCATGCTCGTCACCGATGGCAAGCTGCGCTGGGACAGCCGGGTGGTCGATTACTACCCGACCCTGCAGCTCTCCGATCCGCGCGCGGCACTGCAACTCACCGTAGCCGAGGTACTCAGCCATCGTGTCGGCGTCGGCCACAACGCCTTCGATCGCGACCTGGAACGCAACGCCGAATACGGTTCGCTGGTGCAGAAACTCGCTTACACCCCAATGAAGTGCGCACCGGGAGAATGCTACGCCTACCAGAACATCGCCTACAGCCTCATCGGCGATGTGGTGCAGGGCGCCAGTGGCGAGGCGTTCGACCACTGGGTCGCGCGCCGCCTGTTCAAACCGCTTGGCATGCAGGACGCCAGTTACGGCCTGGAAGGCATCCTCGCTAGCCCACGCTGGGCCAAGCCGCACATCCGAGCCGGCCGCGGCTGGTCTGCGGTGACGCCCAAGCCCACCTATTACCGCGTCGCGCCCGCTGCCGGGGTGAACGCCAGCATCAGCGACATGGCGCAGTGGCTGCTCGCGCAGAACGGTTACCGGCCTGACGTATTGCCGGGCTCGCTGCTTGCGACCTTGCACGCGCCGTTGATCGACACACCCAGCGAAACGCGCGGGTCGCAGTGGCGGCGCGACCGGCTGAACTCCGCAGGCTATGGCCTCGGCTGGCGCGTTTACGATTACGCCGGGCATCGCGTGGTTTTCCACGGCGGCGCAGTGCAGGGCTATCGCGGCGTGATCGCACTGATGCCAGAGCGCGACCTCGGCGTCGCGATCCTCTGGAACGCCAACAGCGGCGTCCCGTCAGGCCTGCTGCCGACCATCCTGGATCGCGCCATCGGCGCCACACCGCAGCGCTGGCTCGAAGGCGAAGCCGAGCCGCTGGAAGAAGGCCTGTACGCCCAAGGGCTGCCCAAGCTGCCGGATGCCGCTGCCGCCAGCGGCGGCGCCGAAGCCTCAGTGTCAGATGCAAAGCCACATTGAGCAGTGTCCTGCAACGAAGCATTTGTCGATTCACTCACTACTTACTCTCAGCACAACAATCATGCGTTGAAGCGATGAAACTGATTCGCCATCGCGAATACCGCATCCGCGGATGGACGACGACGATCAGCCTTTCCACGCAGGGACTGCTAGTGTCCTGTCCCGTTAATTCGTGAGCAAAGTCTTTGGAGCTTGGCGAGGATCGACTCGGCCGTAGCGGTCCAACGGAAGGGTTGGCAATCAGCGTTGTAATGTTCGATGAAGTGATCGATCCGTTCGACCAATTGCCGCACGCTCTTGAACGAACCGCGTCTGATGACTTTGTCGGTCATCAAACCGAAGAATCGTTCGACCTGATTGAGCCATGAGCTGTATGTCGGGATGAAATGCATGTGCCAACGTGGACGCACCGCGAGCCATGCTTTGACCTTCGGGTGCGAGTGCGTCGCGTAGTTGTCAACAATGCAATGGATGTCGAGGTTGGTCGGTACCGCGCTTTCGATTTCTCGGAGGAAACTCAGAAACTCCTGGTGTCGATGCCTGGGTTTGCAGCGCGCAATAACCTCGCCGCTCATGATGTTGAGCGCGCCGAACAACGTGGTCGTCCCGTGACGCTTGTAATCGTGGGTCACGCCTTCGACGTAGCCAAAGCCCATCGGTAGCAGCGGCTGCGTGCGCTCCAGTGCCTGACACTGACTCTTTTCGTCCACACTGAGCACGATGGCGTTGTCCGGCGGACTCAAATACAAGCCGACCACGTCGCGCAGCTTCTCGATGAAAAACGGGTCCGTCGACAACTTGAAAGACTCATTGCGATGCGGTTGCAAGCCGAACGTCTGAAGGTAGCGCTGGACGCTGCTCTTGGAGATGCTCGTCTCGGCCGCCACGGAACGCAAACTCCAGTGCGTCGCACCATCCTTGGGCTTGTCGTGCAGGGTCTTTTGGATGAGTTGCGCGATCCGCTCATCATCGATGCTGCGAGGCCTGCCCGGACGCAGGTCGTCGTAAAGTCCGGCAATCCGCTTCTTGAGGAAACTCGCGCGCCACTTGCCCACGGTCGCATTGCTGAGGCCCAACCGTGAGGCAATGGCCAAGTTGGTGTCCCCGTCGGCACTGGCCAGCACAATCCGAGCACGCTGACAAAGCGATGCCGGAAGCGAACGGCTTCGCGCGAAAGACTGCAGCTGAGCAGCTTCCGAGGCTGTGAGTTTCAAAGGTGGCTTGGGTCGTCCGTTTCGCATCACGCAATCTCCAGAGGAAGATAGCGCAAATGCATGCATTATTTATGCCAATTATTTGCGGGACAGGACACTAGAGCAGAGCCCCACAATTCTGAAACGCCGCGACGGTATGCCGCTCCAAGACGCGCTAGCGGCATAGTCCACTAAAACGAGGTCATCGCAACGATCCTGTAGGATGCGTCTGGCCGTATTCCTCACATAAAAAACTCCTTCTCCGCCTGGGCTCGCGGAGAAGGAGTTTCGGATACCGCTGATCGGATATCGCTTACATCATCGGCGCAGGTGCTGCTGGCACGGCGGCCGGCGCAGCCTTTTTGCCGCGCGTCATAGCTTTTTTAGCCTTTTTTTTTGCCGCTTTCTTGGCCGGCTTCTTAGCGGCCTTCTTTGCAGTCTTTCTGACAGCCTTCTTGGCGGTCTTCTTCGCCGCCTTCTTCACGCTCTTCTTGGTGGCGGCCTTCTTGGCGACCTTTTTGGTGGCCTTCTTAGCAGTCTTTTTAGCAGTCTTTTTAGCAGCTTTCTTTACCGTTTTCTTGGCAGCGGCCTTCTTAGCAACCTTCTTTGTGGCCTTCTTGGCAGCTTTCTTCGCAGTCTTGCGAACGGCCTTCTTCACGGTTTTCTTGGTCGCTTTTTTGGCGGTTTTCTTCGCAGCTTTTTTAGCAGCCATGGGATGGCTCTCCTCGTCAGTGGAACTAGCTATTGGTATTACGGCCCATACAACAACAGGATTGCGGGAGTCGGACCCGCCATCCACCGCCGGCGCACTAGGCAAGCCGGTACGGATTTGTGCCGGAATCGCATCAGGCGATATCCGGACTTTGACAAGGACCGCGAGCGCCATCGCCGATCTTCCGCTGCGGCGCTCCTGCGCCGGAAAACAGAAAACCCGGGGCCAGCACGATCGCGGGTTGAACGATGCGAGCCTGCCGGCTCGGTAACGACTCGATTTTCAGCAGAGGAGGCGAAGCCTGTTTCCACCGGAACGCGAGCCCGGGCGGAAGATCGGATTGCGTTTCGCATTTGGTCTTGAACGGACTCACTCGCTTCTGCTATGACGACACTTGGGGCGAAACCTAATCACGCTTTTTTCAACTGTCAACACCCTTCGCAAAAAAAAAACGCGCAACGCTCGCCGGGCACGCCTTGCGCTCGGTGAGAATCGCGCCACGACCGTCCCCGTCGTGCGCGTGCGCGTGCGCAGCCCACGCGCGCATGTCAGAAATGAAACGTCGTTTTTAAAGTAGTTTTATCTACAAGCCATTGCGACCCAAGCCGCCCGAAGGTATC
>JAYUUH010000323.1:0-4066 GCA_043754745.1 Lysobacter sp. | reverse complement strand
TGGCCAACGACCGAAACTTCCAAGCTGACTACATGCGCGCTCCCGCTTAGCGTGCTCGAGCCAAATGCAGGCCCATTCAGCACAACAAGGGCACCCGCTTGGCGGCGCAGGATGAACTCCAGATCGTTGGTATTGCCGACCGGGAACAGATATTCGCCGACCATCTCGAAGCCGTAGCGGCCGTAGAACCGGTGAGCGCCCAGATTCTCGCTCCACACCCCGATCCACAAGGTGCGCGGGCCGTCGCGTTCCAGCCAGTCGAGCACGGTCCGGAACAGCTTGCCCCCCCAGCCGCCGCTGTGCGCTTCCCGCAGAATGTAGAGCCGCTTCAGTTCGCCGTCGCCCTCGACCACGTCGGCATGCGGCAAACCCGCCGGCCCGGCCACCGCGTGACCGACCGCCTCGCCGTCCCGCTCCAGCAGCCAGGTCGCGTAGCCATCGTCGGCGAGTATCCGGCGATGCGCGTCCAGCGAATAGCTGTTGTCGAGGAAATACGCGAGATCCTCCGGCGGATACAGATGGCCGAAAGTCTCGGTGAAATTGCGCCGTGTGATGTCGACGACGCGTTCGGCGTCGGCGGGGGTGGCGCGGCGGATGGTAAAGGTCATCGCAAATACCTGGTTTATGGCCTTTCGTAGAGCGGCCTTCAGGCCGCTGGTACGTTCATCGATGTCCGGCGGCCTGAAGGCCGCTCTACCGGAAGCATCGCCGCCGCGTCAGGCTTTCGGTGGACGCACCTGCACGTGCACTTCGGCCAGTTGCGCGTCCGGGATCGGCGACGGCGCGCCGGTCATCAGGCATTGCGCGGTGGTGGTCTTCGGGAAGGCGATGACGTCGCGGATCGATTCGGTACCGGCCATCAGCGCGGCGATGCGGTCGATGCCGAAGGCGATGCCGCCGTGCGGCGGCGCGCCGTACTTCAGCGCGTCGAGCAGGAAGCCGAACTTCAGCTCGGCTTCCTCGCGGCCGATGCCCAGCAGATCGAACACCGCCGACTGCATCGACGAGCGGTGGATGCGGATCGAACCGCCACCGATCTCGTTGCCGTTGAGCACCATGTCGTAGCCGCGGCTCACCGCGGTCTTCGCGTTCGCGCGCAGGTCGGCCTCGTCGTCGACCGCGGGCGCGGTGAAGGGGTGATGCAGGGCGACGTAGCGCTGCGCTTCCTCGTCCCACTCGAACATCGGGAAGTCTGTGACCCACAGCGGCTTCCAGCAGGCTTCGACCAGATCGAGATCCTTGCCCAGCTTCAGACGCAGCGCGCCCATGAAATCGCTGGCGGTCTTGTAGTTCGCGGCGCCGAAGAAGATCGCGTCGCCGCTCTGCGCGCCGGTTGCCTGCACGATAGCGGCCAGCGTGGCGTCGTCGAGGAACTTGGCGATCGGCGAAGCGATGCCGTCACGACCCTTGGCGGCGTCTTCGATCTTCATCCACGCCACGCCTTTGGCGCCGTACTTGGCGGCATGCGCGCCGAGGTCGTCGATCTGCTTGCGCGATATCCCAACACCGCCCGGGGCGCGCAGTGCGACCACGCGGCCGTCGTCATGGTTCGCCCAGTCGGTGAACACCTTGAATTCGCAGGTTTTCACCAGTTCGGCGATGTCGGTGAATTCCATCGGATTGCGCAGGTCGGGTTTGTCCGAACCATAACGGCGCATAGCTTCGGCGTAGGTCATGCGCGGGAACTCGCCGAGTTCCACATCCATCACTTCGCGGAACACTTCGCGGATCATCGATTCGGTGGCGTCCTGCACGTCGCGCTCGCCCACCCACGCGAACTCCATGTCGAGCTGGGTGAATTCCAGCTGGCGATCGGCGCGCAGCGCTTCGTCGCGGAAGCAGCGCGCGATCTGGTAGTAACGGTCGAAGCCGGCCACCATCAGGATCTGCTTGAACAGCTGCGGCGACTGCGGCAGCGCGTAAAACTCGCCCGGGTGCATGCGCGCCGGCACCAGGAAGTCGCGCGCGCCCTCGGGCGTGGCCTTGGTGAGGATCGGGGTCTCGATGTCCTGGAAGCCGCGCGCGTCCAGCCAGCGACGCAGCGCCTGCACCAGGCGAATGCGGGTGCGCATCATCTGCTGCATCTCGGGGCGGCGCAGATCGAGGTAGCGGTAGGTCAGGCGGGTTTCTTCGCCCGCGTTTTCGTGGGCATGGAACGGCAGCGGCTCGGCCTTGTTCATAATCTCGATCGCGGTCGGCACGATCTCGACCTTGCCGGTTTTGATCTTCTCGTTCACCGCGTGGCGCGCGCGAACGGTGCCGGTGACGCGCAGGCAGTCCTCGTTGCCGAAGCCGCTGGCGACCTTGAACAGCTCGACCTGGTCGCTTTCGACCAGCACCTGCACGATGCCCTCATGATCGCGGAGATCGACGAACACCTGATGGCTCTGGACGCGGGCGGTGTTGACCCAGCCGCAAATCGAGACGGTCTGGCCGATCAGCGCCTCGTCGATGAGGCCGCAGAAGTGGGTACGCATGGGAGAGACTCCGGGTGTAGGATCGTCCGGCGCCTGCCGGTCAGTCGTGCATTTTAGCGGTTGCGGCGGCCGAACGCGGCTCCGGCCGCCCTGGTCTGCGAACATGTCCCGGTGCCAGCGCACGTCGTCCGCCCCCCATCCAAGCAAGGAGACCGAAATGAAACGTCCGACGATGATGCTGTCCCTGCTCATGCTCGCCGCCGCCCTGTCCGGGTTGGCCGCCACAGCACCGTCCGCGCATGCGCAGGAAGCGGGTGCCCGCGCCTATGCGCCAGAGCGCCTGTGGGAAATGCCGGTCGCCGACCAGCGTCGCGTGGTCTCGCTGGAGTACACCGAACAATCCAACGGCGGGATCATTCCCGACGACCAGATGCGTTTCTATCTGGACCAGATCAAGTTCTCGCGCTGGACGTTCGGCCAGGTGAAGAACGACATCGCACAATCGCTGGCCGGCGGCGGCAGCAACCCCAATCCGGGCGGCGACAGCATTCGTTGCGAGAGCCGCGACAGCCGCCAGGTCACCTGCAATACGCCGTGGCAGCGGCGTTCCGTACTGACCCGCCAGTTGTCCGATACCCGCTGCGTCGAGGGCCAGAACTGGTCGAGCACGCCTGGCACGGTCTGGGTCAGCGGCGGCTGCCGCGCCGAGTTCGCGTCCGCACAGGGCAACGCGGGCGGCCCGGCCACCGAGCTGCAGTGCGAGAGCACCGATGGCCGTTACAAGCAGTGCGGAATGGGTCTGTACGGCACGCCGCGCTTGGTCCGCCAGCTCTCCGACACCGCCTGCCGCTACAACTTCACATTCGGCCTGCGCAACGGCGCGGTCTGGGTGGACAAGGGCTGCCGCGGCATCTTCAGCGTCGAAGACAACAGCAACAATGCCGCCTACAGCGTCACCTGCAAGAGCAACGACGGCAAATACAAGACCTGCGCCTGGGATCACACCCGCGGCGTGCCGGTCCTGCTGCAGACGCTGTCCGACCGCCGCTGCACCCAAGGCTATTCCTGGGGCTACAACCGCCACTCCTCGCTCTGGGTGAACCACGGCTGCCGCGCACGCTTCGGCGTGCGCTGAGCCAGCGCCGTCGCCTCCTTCATTCCGTCCATCACGCGAACTCCCCAATGCCCACGATCCGCGCACTCAGCCTGCTCCTCATCGCATTCGCTGCCTGGTCGGCCACGCCCAGCGCCCACGCCCAGTTCGGCGACAAGGACAGCGTCCGTTGCGAAAGCAAGGACACCCGACGCGAAACCTGCGACACCCCATGGCCCGGCCAGACCCGGGTGATGCGGCAGTTGTCGGACACCGCCTGCGTCCAGGGCCGCAACTGGGGCGAGACCCCGGGCAAGGTCTGGGTAGAACGCGGCTGCCGCGCCGAATTCGGCCCGCAGTACAGCGGAAAAGAACTGCGCTGCGAGAGCAGCGATGGTCGCTACAAGGCCTGCGGCAAGGACCTGTACGGCAACGCCGATTTGATCCGCCAGCTTTCGGACACGCCTTGTCGCGAAGGCGTCAGCTGGGGCACGCGCGGCGGCTCGGTCTGGGTGGACAAAGGTTGCCGCGGCGTGTTCCGCATCGGCGAAAGCGG
>JAYUUH010000322.1:0-4067 GCA_043754745.1 Lysobacter sp. | reverse complement strand
AATGCCGGCCGCCTTGGCCTGCGCGAACAGCGAATCGAATGTGGCGAGTGCTTCGGCGTAGAGAGTCATGTCGGGGGCTTGGGAAGACGGCGTTGCGGTATTGTCGCGCGATGCCGCCGACGACGCCCGTGATCCGGATCAAATCGACCCGACCGGGTTTCAGGCAGTCCGGTTTCAAAGCCGCAGTCGTCGCCGATGTGCTCGACGATGCGCTTCATCACGGCGCGCGGGTCTACGCCATCGCCGGGTTGCAGGGCTCGGGCAAGTCCACGCTCGCCGCGCAGGTGGCGACATTGGCGCGCGTACGCGGCCTGCGCGTGGCGACGCTGTCGATCGACGATGTCTACCTTGGCCCGCGCGAACGCCAACGGCTCGCGCGCGAGGTGCATCCGCTGCTCGTCACCCGCGGCCCACCGGGGACGCACGACCTCGCGCTGGCCTGCGACACGCTGGATACCCTGCGTGCGGGCGCTGCAGTGCGGCTGCCGCGCTTCGACAAACTCGGCGATCGGCGCTTGCCGCCGTCGCGCTGGCGTACGGTCCGGGCGGCGGATCTGGTTCTGTTCGACGGCTGGTGCCTGAAAGTGCCGGCGGAAACCGCCGCCGCGCTACGCGATCCGGTCAACGCGCTGGAACGCGACGAAGATCCGGATGGCGTCTGGCGCCACTGGTGCAATGAACGGCTCGGCCGCGACTACCCGGCACTGTGGACGCGATTGGACCGCATGCTGTGGCTGCAGCCGCCGGATTTCGCGCCGGTGGCGCGATGGCGCTGGCAGCAGGAACAGGCTTTGCGTGCGGCGCATCCCAGACGCACCGGCATGACCCGCCCGGAAGTCGGACATTTCGTCCAGCATTTCGAGCGCGTCGGCCGGCAGGCGCTGCGCACCCTACCCGCGATCGCCGACCGTACGCTGTCGCTGGACGCGCAGCGACGCGTGCGGTCCGATCCCGCCTGGAACGCAAGCGCGGCCGGACGATGATTACTCGACGACGAAGCTCACGCGCATGTTCACCCGCCACTCGGTGACGTTGCCGGCATCGTCGGTGACGACCTTGGTCTCGTTGACCCAGGCGCCCTTGATGTTCTTGACCGACTCGGCGCATTTCTTCAGCCCGCTACGGACGGCGTCCTCGACGCTGGTGTTGGACGAGGCATTGATTTCGATGATCTTGGCGATGGACATGATGTCGCTCCTTGGTGGTCCGGCAGGACGCCGGAAGCTCAGGCTACGCCCCGGCTGTTAAAATCCCGGCATGACACCTTCCACGCATCTTGTCCTGGTCGGCCCGATGGGCGCCGGCAAGAGTTCGCTGGGCCGGCGCCTGGCGCAGCGCTGGGGGCTGGCGTTCGTCGACCTCGACCGCGAGATCGAAGCCCGGGCCGGCGTGGACATCCCGACGATCTTCGCCAGCGACGGCGAACCAGGCTTCCGCCAACGCGAATGCGCGGCACTGACGGACGTGCTGGCGCGCGCGCCCTGTGTGGTCGCCACCGGCGGCGGTGCGGTGCTGGCCGGGGACAACCGGGCGCAGATGCGCAAGCGGGGGTTCGTGGTGTATCTGCAGATCGATGTCGAGGAACAATTGGCGCGGCTGGCATCGGACCACAGCCGGCCGCTGCTGGCCGGCGTCGACCGCGCCGAGGTGCTGACGCGGCTGGCGACCGCGCGCGCGCCGCTGTACGCCGAAGTCGCCGATCTGACGTTTTCGCCCGCCGGCATGGGCCGCAGCGAAGCCGCCGAACGCCTGGCCGAGCATCTCGAACTTCACTGGCAGCGCCCCGCTGCCCACTCCCGCGCGGCGGATCCGACATGACCACTCCCGCACTCCGCACCGTCGACGTCGGCGGCGCGCATCCCTACACCATCGCGATCGGCGAAGGCCTGCTCGACGAAGGCACGGCGCTGGCGACCCGCATCCACGGCCGGCACGTGTTGCTGGTCAGCGACGAGCATGTCGCGCCGCTCTACGCGAAACGGGTCGAGACCGCGCTGCACAAGGTCCGTCCCGAGCTGCGGGTGACGCGGTTCACCATGCCGGCCGGCGAACAGTCCAAGACCCTGCGCCACTTCGGCGCCGCCATCGATGCCCTGGCGCAGGCCGGGGCGACCCGCGACGCCTGCGTGATGGCGCTGGGCGGCGGCGTAGTCGGCGATCTGGCGGGCTTCGCCGCCGCCTGCTGGATGCGCGGGATCGACTGCATCCAACTGCCCACGACCCTGCTGGCGATGGTCGACTCATCGGTCGGCGGCAAGACCGCGGTGGATCTGCCGCAGGGCAAGAATCTGGTCGGCGCTTTCCATCCGCCGCGCGCGGTGTTCGCCGACATCCGCACCCTGGACACACTCCCGGAACGCGAACTGCGCGCCGGACTGGCCGAAGTCATCAAATACGGCGCCATCGTCGATGCGCCGTTCCTCGACTGGCTGGAAACCCATGCCGCGGCGCTGCTGGCGCGCGAACGAGGGCCGCTGGTGGACGCCATCGCCCGCAGCTGCCAGCACAAGGCGACCATCGTGGAGCGCGACCCGCTGGAGCACGGCGAACGCGCGCTGCTGAATTTCGGTCACACCTTCGGTCACGCGATCGAGGCGGAGCAGGGCTACAGCGGCGGCGGCGGCGATGCGCTCAATCACGGCGAAGCGGTGGCGGTGGGCATGGTGCTGGCGGCGCGGCTCTCGGCGCACCTCGGCATGGCGCCGGCTGCGGACGTGGGACGCATCCGCCGCTTGTTGACCGCGTTCGGCCTGCCCACCGCGTTGCCGGCCGGGCTGGACGCGCACCTGCTGCTCAATCGCATGCGCTTGGACAAGAAGGCCAGCGCCAGCGGCCTGCGCTTCGTGCTGTGGGAAACGCCGGGCGCGGCGCGGATCGTCTCCAACGTTCCGGAAGACGCCGTGCTGGAAACCCTGCAGGAAGGCTGATCGCCCGTTCCGCCGGCGCCAGCCCTTACAATCCGCGCATGCGCCTTTTCCTGCAGCAACGTCCCGACGACCGCGAAGCCCCGCGCTTCGTGCAACTGCAGTTGGAGGCCGATCTGATCGGCGGCTGGACGCTGACCCGCGAATCCGGTCAGGTCGGCGGCCGCAGCACGCTCAAGCGCGAGCAATATCTCGACCAGGCCAGCGGGCTCGCCGCGTTCGAGCGCGCCCGCGACCAGACGCTCAAGAAAGGTTTCCAGCTGATGTTCGCCCAGGGCGTCGACGCGCCGAACTGAGCCGCGCCGGGGCCGACCAGCCCTCCATTCCGTGTTTTCGACGAAAACTTTTCTCAGGATGTCCGCTTGACCACCGATACCGCTCCAGGCAACGACCGTTTCCTCCGCGCCCTGCGTCGCGAACCCGTCGACCGCACGCCCGTCTGGCTGATGCGCCAGGCCGGCCGTTATCTGCCGGAGTACCGCGCCACCCGCCAACAGGCCGGCAGTTTTCTGGCGCTGGCGAAGAATCCCGATCTCGCCTGCGAAGTCACCCTGCAGCCGCTGCGCCGTTTCCCGCTGGATGCCGCGATCCTGTTTTCCGACATCCTCACCGTGCCCGACGCGATGGGCCTGGGCCTGTACTTCGCCGACGGCGAAGGTCCGAAATTCGAGCGTCCGGTGCGCACCGCCGAAGACGTGGCTAGGCTCGCGGTACCGGACATGGAAACCGAACTGCGCTACGTGATGGACGCGGTACGGGTGATCCGCCGCGAATTGAACGACACCGTGCCACTGATCGGTTTTTCCGGCAGCCCGTGGACCTTGGCCTGCTACATGATCGAAGGCGGCGGCAGCGACAATTTCTCGAAGATCAAGGCGATGGCGCTGAACGCGCCCGAGCTGCTGCATCGCGTGCTGTCGGTGAACACCGATGCGGTCATCGCCTACCTCGCCGCACAGCGCGCCGCTGGCGCGCAGGCGCTGCAGGTGTTCGACACCTGGGGCGGCGTACTCAGCCCGGCGATGTACCGCGAATTCTCGCTGCCCTACCTCGTCCGCATCGCGCGCGAGCTGCAGCGCGGCGAAGGCGCGGATCGCACGCCGCTGATCCTGTTCGGCAAGGGCAACAACGCCTATCTGGAAG
>JAYUUH010000321.1:0-4071 GCA_043754745.1 Lysobacter sp. | reverse complement strand
ATCGTCGCGACGCGCCGCATGCGACACACGCCTACATTTCCGGCGTGCTGTCCTCGATCAGCCGCATCGCTTCGTCCGCCTTGCGTTGCGATTCGCGGATGTCCGCAGCGCTCTGCGGTTGCGGTCGTGGCTGGCTCGCGGGCGCGGCGTCCACCGGCTGGGGCGCATACACGATGATGGTCGGCTGCACCGATGGGCGCGCAGTTTCCGAAGGCGGTTCGACCGCGGTGTCGGCGGTACGCTCGAGGATGGCATTGACAATGAATGCGAACGCCACGGCGCAGACCA
This sequence comes from Lysobacter sp., assembly GCA_043754745.1. Lineage (GTDB taxonomy): Bacteria > Pseudomonadota > Gammaproteobacteria > Xanthomonadales > Xanthomonadaceae > Lysobacter_I. The sequence goes on along the minus strand of JAYUUH010000321.1, from coordinate 3,783 downwards.
GCGCCGCCAGCAGCATCCAGCGGCTCGCATGCGTGCGTGCGGCCCGCGGGCGATTCACGGCTGCGGGTGCCTTCGATGGCGGGAACGACGCGGGGGGCGACTCCGGCAACGGCCCGAGCATTGTGCGCAGCGTGTCGCCATCGATCAATGTCACGTGTCCATGGCGCTGGGCGGCGTCGATCGCAGCGCGGGTGAATTCGCCGCTGCTGACCAGGATCGCGCCGGTCGCGCCCTCGTTGACCATCAGTCCGAGCAGTTCATGCACCGCGTTGTGCGGCACCTGCTTCGCGTTCCAGTGTTTGCACTGCACGAGCACGCACTCGGCATCGCGGCGGATCCTGAGATCGACGCCACCGTCGAATCGCGCGCCGGTGCCGCCGGTACCGACGTGCTCCACCCACCAGCCGAGATCGCGGTAGTAGGCAACGAGTAACCGCTCCAGCTCCGCCCAGCCGATGCGGCTCAATGCGTCGTCATGACGCTGGCCGACGTTCTTGAGTCCGCTCATCCGCCCCCCCTTGGCAGTGTTCATGCAAAGCCCGTTGCCTGCGGCGGCAGAACCGCACGCGGCGCATCCGGCCAGTGGCCGACCATAGCCCGCGCACACCGGGCGAAGCAATCGCCGACGCTCGCACGATGGCGCCAACGCGGCCGCACACCCCTGATTTTGCGGGCTTCCGGTTCCGGACGCCCGGTTTCCGGGCGTCTGATTTGTCCCTCTCCGGCTGCGGGATTACACTGGCGGTCCCTGCAATGAGGCACCTCCATTGGCCAAGCCCAATTACTCGTTCGAAAAACGCCAGCGCGAGATCGCGAAAAAGAAGGAAAAAGACGAGAAGGACGCCCGCAAGCGCGAAGCGCGCGATGCCGCCAAGCAGGCCACCGGATCGGGCGAAGCGACGACCGGCAACAACGATACGCCGCCCGCGGCGGGCTGACGCCGGGTAGAGATAAACGATATCCCGGCGAATCGACCGCATCGCGACTTAGCCCGGATAGCCCATCGAAAAAGCAGGCGGAACCGTTTCACGGGTTCCGCCCTGGTCGTCGACGACTCGAGTGATCGATCGGCGCCCGACAGCGCCCGTCGTCAAGCCACCCGCAACAGCGTGCAGGCTTCGGCCGCGGCGCGCAGTCCCGACAGCGCTGCGCCTTCCATGGTGCCCTGCCATTCGTAGAAGCTGCTGGTGTGCTCACCGGCGAACATCACGTTCCCCACCGCTTTGGCCTCGTTGTGGGCGATGGTGGTGAAGTAACCGGGGCGCGCGCAGGTGTAGGCGCCCTTGCTCAGCGGATTCTTCGACCAGTTCTGGGCGAAGGCCACCACATCGCCGCTGGCGGTGCGCCGGGCCGACGCGACCGCGCCAGGCATCGCCGCATCCAGTTCGGCGAGGAACATCGCGGCCTCGGACTGCAACTGACGGGGATCCAGCGACCGCGCCGCCGCGCCGCCCAGTTGGCTGGTCAGCACCGCACGCTGGAGGTTGCCGCTGTGGGCATTGGTTTCCCACGTCGACTGCAGGCGCGCGCCGTCGCCGTAGCCGCTGCCGTTGGTGCCGTAGCGGATATACCAGTACGGATGATTGAAACCGACCATCAGCTTGCTGCTGTCGCCCATCGCCGCGTGGTTGATCGCGTAGCGCTTCCACGCCGGCAATTCGAGGCTGGGATCGAGCTTGACATCGCGCAGCACGGTGAACGGTACCGTCAACACCACGGCATCGTGATCGCTCTGCACGCTGCGTCCGGCGACATCGAACGTCAATCGCACGCGGCCATTGGAGAGTCTGCGCACCGCTGCCAGCCTGTGGCCGAGGCGCACCGGCGCCGGCAGGCGCTCGGCCAGGCCGGATGCGATCCGGTCGTTGCCGTCGATCACATGGAAGCCCTCGCCGCCTTGTAGGCCGCCCGCGGCGCCGCCGACCTGCGCGAACTTGCCGCGCTTGTCGCCGTGGATGAAGCGCAGGAAGCTGATCGAACTCAGTTCGTCGATGCCGGCGCCGTACTCCGCGGCATAAGCGGCGCCGATGATCTTGCGCAGCAGGCCGCCCGAGCCCTGCAGGCTGAGGTAATCGTCCAGGCTCATGAGGTCGAACAGTTCGTCGGCCTCGTTGAAACGGTCGGCGGTGGGGTAACTCAGCGTCGTCAGGTCTTCGCGCATCGAGGCCGCGAACGCGCGGTATTCCTCGACGACCTGGGCTTCGGAATAGGTCTGGCCATCGAAGCGGTAGAACGTGTTGCCCGGCTGCAGCGAGACATCTTCGAGCGGCAGTTCGAAGGCGCGGGCGTAACCGAGCATGGTGTGATGCGAGCTGCCGATGAACTCGGCGCCGCGCTCGGCGACCTGGCCCGGAAACACGCCGCGCAGACTGTGGCAGCGGCCGCCGACGCGCCCGGCCGCTTCGAACACGTGGGTATTCACGCCCTTGCGCGCCAGTTCGAACGCGCAGCTCAGACCGGCCATGCCGGCGCCCACCACCGCGACGTTGCCGCCGCCGGAGATCATCCGCCGGATCCTCGAAGCACCGGCCCAGGCCGCGGGGGTCATCGCGCCGGCCGCGGCCGTCGCCGCGCCCGCGATCGCCACCTGCGTGAAGCGCCGGCGCCCGGCATCGCGCAGGGCTTCCTGCGCGCTGGCGTCACGCCGCTCCGCATCGCGCTGCACGACTTCCTGCGCGCTCTGCCCTGTTTTTTCTGCTTGCGCGGCCAAGCGCGCCAAGCGCATCAGCTGCGCCATCATCGAATTGCGGTTCAATGTCTTCCCCCGGTATTTGTCGTCGTCCCCACAGAAGTACCGGATCGCCTGGAGGCGACAAGACGTCCTTGGACCGGCCCAAAACTCGAATCCCCCCGGACTCGAACACTCGCCTCAGCGCCGTCTCGGCGCGAGCAACGATAGTACCGCAGCCAGCACAGCGCAGCGACAGGCACCGGACACCTCGATACACGCAGCGCACGGCGGACACGGCCTGATTTTCTAGACGGGCCGCACATTCGACGCGCTGCCCTTGATCGACGGCTTGCATCCGTCACCGCACGCGTTCTAAGTTGGCGACGCGGGCCATTGCAGACGCCCGCACTTGTCGCGCCAGGGATTGGTCAGTTGCGACGATGCTCTGCGGACAGTGTGGGCGCCAGAAGGCCCGTCGAAGCGCGGTTCGGTGCAAGCCGAACCTTCCCCATCGATCTCACCACTAGATCACCACACGGAAATCAAAGGAATGAACGTGAAACATAATCTCACTCTGCTCTCCGCCGCCATCGGCGCATCCCTCGTACTGTCAGCCGCTGCCGGTTCCGCGTTCGCTGCGGACCTGCGCATCGCGAAAAGCCCGGTCGCCGGTCAATACATCGTCGTACTCAAACCATCCGCCGCGGCGCTCACCGGCGAAACCAGCCGCGCGGCGCGTGTGTCCGCCGTCGCCAACGACATCGCGACCGCCCATCGCGCGCAACTGGTCCGCAGCTTCAACCGCGCGCTGCGCGGCTTCGTGGTGAAGGCCGACGATGCGGCGCTGGCCCGCCTGCTCGCCGACCCGCGTGTGGCCTACGTCGAGGAAGACGGCTACGTGCGCGCCAATCCCACCCAGACCGGTGCGACCTGGGGCATCGATCGCGCCGATCAACGCAATCTGCCGCTCAGCGGCAGCTACACCTACAACACCACCGCCGCGGGCGTGCACGCCTACATCATCGATACCGGCCTGCTCGCCGGCCACAACGAATTCGCCGGACGCGTCGGCAACGGCTTCGACAGCGTCGGCGGCGGCACCAACGACTGCA
>JAYUUH010000320.1:0-4073 GCA_043754745.1 Lysobacter sp. | reverse complement strand
ATGGTTGCGCAGGATGTGCGCGGTCTTGTCGAACCAGAAGTTGCTGATCTGGCAGAGCATCTCGCCCTTGCCGGGGATCGGGTCGGGCAGTACGACGTCGAAGGCGCTGAGCCGGTCGGTGGCCACGATCAGCAGCAGCGGGCCATGCTCGCGCGAACTGAGCTCGCGGGCCTCGGGCGGCAGTGCGGCCGGGGACAGGTCGAACACGTCGCGGACCTTGCCGCGATGGCGCAGGGTCAGGCCGGGCAGGTCGGATTCAAGCAGAGTGGTCGCCACGCGCAGTCCGTCGGGATCGGTCGGGCCACCTAGTGTAAGCCGCCGCGACCGGCTTGGGCCGCCCGGCCGGTATGGCCTGCCGGGATGGCGACATGCCATGACGGACTCGTGGACGGGATCGGCGTGATCGCTACAGGCGCATGGCCTGTAGACTCGACGCCATGAAACGCTGGTACGGAAAACTGTTCGGATTCATCGCCGGTTGGCTGCTGCTGCGCCACCCGTTCGGCGGGCTGCTGGGCCTGTTGCTGGGCCATGCCTTCGATGCGGACTGGTTCAAGAGCAAGCGCGACACGCCGTATCGCGTGCTGGGCGTGACCGAGGACGCGTCGGACGCCGAGGTCGACCAGGCCTACCGCCGCCTGATCAGCCAATACCACCCGGACAAACTGGTCGGCGTGGCCGAAGAACTGCGCCGCGAGGCCGAGGCCAAGGCGAGCGACATCAATGCCGCCTACGACCGCATCCAGACTTTGCGCCGCCCCCGCGATCCGTGAGCGGCGGGACCGCCGAAGCTGCGGTCCCGCATGGCATGCCTGGTCGGCGCATGCCGATCAGGCACAGCGATCAGAAGCGATAGGTCGCCGTCAAGCGCACGCTGTCCAGGTCGAAGTCGTCGTCGCTGCGGCGGAAGTCGGTGCCGTTGGGGTTCTGGCGGATGAAGGGATTGGTGGCCGGGGCGGGACCCTGCGCGCGGACGCGGTATTCGTCGTCGCTCAGCTGGGTGCGGATGTATTCCACGCCCACCGCGAACGCGCCGATGCGGCGTTCGTAGCCGATGCCGAGCTGTGCGCCGGACGCATTGCCGTCGCCGTTGTCGGTGAAGGTGTTGACGCCGTTGCTGGTAAAGAAAGTGTTCTCGATCTTGGCCCGGGCGTAGCCGCCGGTGACGTAGACGAGGTTCTCGCCGCTTTCGCCGAACGCGGCGCCTACGCGGGCGCGGATCGCGGCCACGCCGTCGACCTTGCGCAGCATGGTGTAGCGCGCCGGGGTGGTGCTGAACGAGGATACGGCGTCGCGCGCGTCGTTCATGCCGTACTCGCCGACCACGCCGACCACCCAGTTGCCGAACTGCCAGTCGTGGCCGCCTCGGATGCCCCAGTCGGCGCCGCCATTGTTACCTTCGCAGCCGGCGCCAGGAGTGGGGGCCGCGGGCCACGCCGTTGCAGGAGCCGGGCGAGAACGCATCGGCATTCGCGGCAGTGGTCACGGTGTCGCCGAATCGACCGTCGAGGTTGGTGTCGAACAGGAACCGGTCGGAACTGTCGTCCGGGTCCATGACTTGGCCGACGAAACCACCGACGTAGCCGCCGGTCCAGTCGTCGGAGGATTGCGCCAGCGCCGGCTGCGCGGCAGCGGCGGCGAGCAGGGCGAGGAAGAGGGGGGCTTGCTTGGGTAGGGCCATAGTTTTCTCCTGTGTGATTGAGCGGGCGCATTCCACCCGAGGCGAACGACGCGGGCGGCCTCCAGCCGATTGCGCGCGTTCACAGCGGGTTACGGCCATCATCCGGATGCGGATGCAACCCGCGCATGAACGTCTGACATGAATGGTCGACATGCGAGGCCGACATGAACGTCTGGCCCGGCGTGCGCCTCCGCGCTTGGCCCACCCCCCGGCGGAGGCGACAATGACCGCCTGCCCGCCGGAGCCCGCCCATGCAGCCCACCGTCATCGCCCCGTCCATCCTCTCGGCCAACTTCGCGAAGCTCGGCGAAGAGGTCGACAACGTCCTCGCCGCGGGCGCCGACTGGGTACATTTCGACGTGATGGACAACCATTACGTGCCGAATCTCACCATCGGCCCGCTGGTCTGCGAAGCGTTGCGCAAACACGGGGTAACCGCGCCCATCGATGTGCACCTGATGGTGGAGCCGGTGGACCGCATCGTCCCGGACTTCGCCAAGGCCGGCGCATCGCTGATCAGCTTCCACCCGGAAGCCAGCCGGCACGTGCATCGCACCATTCAGTTGATCAAGGCGCAGGGCTGCCAGGCCGGCCTGGTGTTGAACCCGGCCACGCCGGTGGACGTGCTGGACTACGTGCTGGAGGAACTCGACCTTGTGCTACTGATGTCGGTGAATCCCGGTTTCGGCGGCCAGGGCTTCATTCCTTCGGCGCTGGACAAGCTGCGGGCGGTGCGCCAGCGCATCGATGCCATGGTCGCGCGCACCGGCAGGCCGATCCGGCTGGAAATCGACGGCGGCGTGAAGCCCGACAACATCGCCGGGATCGCGGCGGCCGGCGCCGATACCTTCGTCGCCGGCTCGGCGATCTTCGGCCAGCCCGATTACGCCGCCGTGGTCGCGCAGATGAAGGCCGCGGTCGCCGCCGTGCGCGCATGAATACGAACAGCGGCGCTCCGCGGGACGGGACGGGTCCAGATACCTGGCTGATCCTCAACGGCAAGCAGGCGAACGAAGACGCCGTGCGCCTGGCGGTGACGGCGGTGCGCGAGCGCGGCCTGCGGCTGGCGGTGCGGGTCACCTGGGAAGCGGGCGATACCGAGCGTTACATCGACGAGGCCATCGCTGCGAACGCGCGCAGTGTGATCGCCGGCGGCGGCGACGGCACGCTGCGCGAGGTCGCTGCGGCGCTGGCGCAGCGCGACGCGCCGGCTGAAGCATTGCCTGCGCTGGCGGTGCTGTCGCTGGGCACCGCCAACGATTTCGCCACCGCGGCCGGCATCCCGGTCGAGGCCGAAGCAGCGCTCGATCTGGTGCGCACCTCGACGCCGCAGCCGGTGGACGCGCTGCGCATCGACGCCGACGGTGCCCAGCACTGGTGCATCAATCTCGCCTCGGGCGGCTTCGGCACCGCGGTCACTACCGAGACCCAGGAAGGCCTGAAGAAGATGCTGGGCGGCCTGGCGTATGTCGTCAGCGGCCTGGCGCGCATGGGCCGGATCGAGCCCAGCGACGCGCGTTTCGAAGCCGAAGATTTCGCGTGGTCAGGGAATTTCATCGCGCTGGGGATCGGCAACGGCCGTCAGGCCGGCGGCGGGCAGGTGCTGTGCCCCGATGCGTTCGTCGACGACGGTCTGCTGGACATCACCCTCGTACCGACGCTCGAAGGCGAAATCGCCGCCACCGTGGGTACGCTGATCGCCGAGGGCAAACAGGCCGCGCTGGAGCGGGTGTCGATGCGCCTGCAGCGCCCATGGATGGCCATCGCCGCCGATGCGCCGCTCACCCTGAATCTGGACGGCGAGCCCCTGGAAGCGTGCGCATTCCGGATCGAATGCATCCCCGGTCGACTGCGGATGCATCTGCCGCTGGACTGTCCGCTGCTGGCTGCGAACGCGGCGGCGACGTGATTCACGCCGCTTCGTTTCCCGATTTCCGCTCGATCCAAGCGTCGGAGATAGACGTCAGAAACAGGTGTCGGGAACCGATATCGGAACAAGTGTCGGGAGCGGGTGTCGGAAAAAACAAAACGCCGGCAAGCCGGCGTTTTGAGCAACACATTGGAAGCAATCCCGCTTCCGTCCGTCTTCCCTGCGATGGACTCTTATTCTCCGGACGAATGGTGACGGTTCCGTGACGACGGCGTGGCGCACGTGCGACGCCCGTCCGAAGCCGTTAGCATGCCAGCCATGAACCGGATCACGTTCCAGCATCGATCGGCCGCAGCGGCCGCAACCGCCACACGAGGTGGTGCGGACGGACGATGGCGCGGTTGAACCGGACCGTTCCTCATCCGCCGATCTTTCAAGGATTCATCGCGTGATCTCGTTCGAACAATTCCAGCAGTACGCCGCCGAAGGCCACACCCTGATCCCGGTCGTGCGCGAGGTGCT
>JAYUUH010000319.1:0-12385 GCA_043754745.1 Lysobacter sp. | reverse complement strand
CCTGAAGGCCGCTCTACAAGGCCGCTCTACAAGGCCGCTACAGAGCGCATGGCTCAGAGATTCCGTCGCGTGGGAATCAGGATATTGCCGAACAGCAGGCCTGCGACCAGCGCCAGCAACACATTCAGCGCCGCGACCATCGCCGCCTGTCCCGCTTCCATGTTCTGCTGCTGCACCAGCGCGAGCAGACCGCGCAAACTCGCGCTGCCGGGCACCAGCATGATGATGCCGGGAAGCCGCACCAGCGCGCCCGGGCGGTTGAACCAACGCGCATACCCGTTGCCCAGCGCGGTCATCGCCAACGCGGCGACGAAAATACCGACGGTGCTGCCCCACTCGCCGCCGACGAAGCGCGAAATCAGGTATCCGGTCGCGGCCGACAGCATCACCAGCGGGTAATCGCGGCGACCGCTGCGGAACAGCACGGCGAACGCATAGGTGCCGAGCAGCAACGCCAGGCCTTCAACCCAGTCGGGCTGCGGCCGCAGCGCGCGGATCTGCGGCTGTATGCCCAGCATGTCGGCGGCGGTCAGCGCGACCATCATGCCGATGGCGAGCTTGAGGATCGTGCTCATCGCGCCGGCGAAACGCGCGGTTCCGGACACCAGATTCTGATTGGTCAGCTCGTTCACCGCGTTGGTCAGCGCCATGCCGGGCATGAGCACGATCAGCGACGAGATGATCACCGTATTGAGGTTCAGCGGGCCGATGAGGCTCGCGACGAGCACCGCGATCCCGCCGGCGAACATGGCCGAGATCGCATCGCTGGCTTCCTTGAGCCGCGGCCTGTTCTTCGTGGCCCAGTCCAGCAGCCCCAGCAACAGACCGGTGCATCCCGCGGTGGCGATGTCCAGCCACGGGAGCCGCCACAGGCCCGCCACGGCGGCCGCGCACAGACCGAAGGCGAAAATCGAGATGGCCTGGCCGCGCCAGCTGCCGGCGCGGTCGAGCGCGCGCAGCGCGGCGTGTCCCGCTTCGATATCCAGCGCACCGGACATCACCGCTTCCGCCACGCGATCCACTTCGCAGAGCTTGTAGAGATCGGTTTCGCCGGGCAGCAGCCGCACCACGCGCACGGTATCGCGACGGCCGCCGACCTCGCCGAACGACAGGATCATGCCAGTCGGGTTCGACCAGGCGCCGCATTCCAGCCCGAGCTTCCCCGCCACCGCCGTGACCGACCCTTCGAGCCGGTGCGCGGTGGTGCCGTAGGCATGGAGGCGGCTGGCAAGCTCGACGATGAAATCGGCGCGCACGATGTGATCGTGGCGCTGCAGAGCGGCGTTCACGGCCGTCCCGGTCCGGAAGGACGACGGCGGAATGCTGGATGGCATTCGATCATTGCGCCTATCCGGCGGACAGTTGTTGCGGTGTCGGCTGGGCGAGCTTCACGATCACGACGCCATTGACCAGCCGTACTGAACCCGGCGCGGGCCAGATCGGCATCGAACGGGCGAATGGAATCAGGTCGGGACGGTTCCCCAACCACACCGGATCGAATCCGTGCATCCCCAGCGTCTTCATGTACAGGGCGGCGCGGCGCACATTACCGCCGTCATGTTCGTAGAACGAAGTGCCGAACACACCGGCCCGTTGGATCTGGCCTTCGGCTGGAAGATAGAATTGCCCGACCAGCGTGAAAGCGACGGGGGTGCTTGCCGACGGACCCGCTGCCTGGACTATCGCTGGCGCCAGCCGCTGCGTCAGCGCGGCATCCGCTGCTCGCACCAAGCGTTCGGTGTAGAACAACGACGCACCGATGGAGCAGACGACCACACTGTAGTAGGCGAGTCCTGCTCCGCAGGCGACGCGCCAAGGCGTGTCATGCGGCACCACGATGCGCGACGCCAGCCATGCCGCCAGCAACGGCCACGCGACATGCGAGCGGATGGGCAAAGTGCCCGCCGACAGCACGAAGGGAACGGCGATCATCGCGACCGCGACGAGGACAACACACCAGGACACGAGCCATCGTGCGACCGCGTGCCGGATCCGATCCCCCGACAGCACGAACGTCGGGAGCAGCCCGAGCCAAGTCAGGAAGAGCACCCCGGCGCCCCAGCCCAGATACATCGACTCCCGGCCGGTCAGGTATTCGCCGAGCACGCGCGTGCCGGCAGACAGGGTTCCGACGGGGTCCGAACGCAGACGATCGCCTTGCCAGTAGACATCCACATAGGCCATCTCGATGCCGACGACTTTCATGGCCAACTGTTGCATCGACCAATACACCAGCACCGCGGCGATGAACGATCCCGCCACGCGCATCGCGTTCGCAACCAACGCACGCTTCGCAGACTTGGCATCGATCGACGGACCCGCCTCGAACTCGGCGTGCAAGGCCAGGAGGGCGTACAGGGCTGCGTAGATCGCGACCGTCTGATACACGGAAATCGCGAAAGCCAACAACGCAACCGACAAGAGACGCTCACTGGTACTCCTGGCGCGGACCGCAATGCCCGCGCCGGACGCCGCGGCCGCAATCCCGAAACCGAAACCACCGGCAAAGGTATTGAACTCCGCGATGTGCAACCAGAGCGGGAAGCCGGCATGGACCACCGCGAAGAGATAGGCTTGCGGGCCAGTCAACCTGAAATCCATGACTCCGCGAACGCTCGCGAACAACAGACCCGCTCCGAACAGCACCGTCGACAACAACGGAATCGCTTCGAAGTTGGGCAGCACCCAGGTGATCAGCCCCATGCCCCAGCGCCCCTGGCTCAGCCATGCGCTCGCTGTCGTAGTGATGGAACTCGCGATTTCCTCGTCGATCGACAGCGAAAAGTTCGCCAGCTCGACGCCGTAAACGAGGACGAAAACCGCCGCTGCGGCGATGCCTGGGCCGAACCAGATCGACGGTTTCGCGGGCGCGCTCGATAAGGAGGAGATGCTCATGGATGCCTGTCATCGCGGGCGTTCGCCGGGCGGGACGTATTGTAGACGATGCGTTTGCCCAGCACGTAGTTGATCGGCAGCATGATCGCGATCGCGATCAACGGCGCCAGGATCGGCGACAGACGCAGCTTTCCGACAAGCAGGGCGAATATCGAGAAAGACCCGATCGCCTGCACTGCATAGACAAGCGGGTACGACAACAGCCCCGTCCATGTCCAACGCCCGCGGAACACCCAGACGCTGTTGATGGAATAGGCCCAGACGATACCGGCGACATAGGCCGTCGCATACGCGGGCATGGGTCGAACCCACGGCAACAGCAGCAGATACAAGCCATACGAGAACATCGTCGTGCTCGCGCCGGCGACAATGAATCGCAACTTATCGCTGCCCGCAACGCGCGCGAACATGCGCATCGCTCAGCCTCGTACGAGGCCGAGGAATTCGGCGTAGCTGCGAACATAATCCTCGGCATCGTAAGGTTCGGACGCGAACACCAGCAGAACCGCATCCGGCGAGTACCGGTACTGCGTCCCCCAGATCATCGGGGGCAGATGAATGCCCAGCGTGGGCGAATCGAGCACGAACGCCTGCCTGCGAGCACCGTCATCGGCGAGCACGCGCACCGAGCCATGCGCGCAGATCAGGAACTGATGACAGCGCCTGTGCGCGTGCTCGCCGCGCGTTTCCTGCGAGGGGACGTCGTAAACCACGAAATGGCGACGCGGCAGGAACGGAAGGTCGCGTTCGAACTCCGCCACGGACAGCGCGCCGCGCATGTCCGCGAAGTGGGGCAACCGGTACAGACGTACGCCCTCGACGGCGGTCGCACTGTTCCCGATGGGAGGCGCGACCGGCATTCCAGGCGTGGTTTCGTTCTCGGCGTCATGATCGCCGACATAGCCGATGATGCGCGCAGGGTTGCCCGCCACGATCGCATTCGGCGGAATGGAACGGGTGACCACGGCGCCGGCGCCGACCATCGCGCCGCTGCCGATACGCAACCCCGGCAGGATCGTCGCATTGGCCCCGATCGACGCACCGGCCTCCACCACGGTCTCCGCGAAAGTCTCCGGAACCTGTCTGCTGCGCGGGAACGGGTCGTTGGTGAACGTGGCGTTCGGGCCCACGAACACGTCGTCGTGCAGACGGACGCCATTCCACAGCTGCACGCCGCATTTCACCGTGACGCGATCGCCGACCACCACATCGCCTTCGACGAAAACGCCATCGCACAGATTGCAATCCCGGCCGATGCGCGCGCCCGGCAGTACATGGGCGAAGGCCCAGATGCGCGTACCGTCGCCGATGTCGGTCGTCTCGCAGAGCGCATTGGGATGGATGAAATGACTCATGCGGACTCCTCGTCGAACAGCTCTTCCGACTGGATCACGGCCAGAGGGCGTCCTTTCGTATTCTCGAACGCCCGCCATGCATACATACCCACCACGCCCAGCGCCAGCGAATTGAAGGCGCCGAAGAACAGGATGACCAGCATGGTCCCGGCGTAACCCGGCACCTGGACCAGGCCGGAGAGCTTCGCGGCCAGGGTGACGATGCTCAGCACGATCGCGACCAGCATCGAAACGCTGCCGATCGCGATCAGCATGCGCACGGGAAGATCGGTGAATGCGAACACGCTGTCGGACAGATAGCGCAGTTTCTTGCGCAGCGTCCAGGCGCTCTTGCCGTGCTGGCGCGGGCGCCGATCGTAACCGATGAAAGCCCGTCGTCCCCCGAGCCAGAACAATTGCGCCAGCAGGCTGGTGTGCGATTCGGTCAGCGCGATGAGGCGATCCCGGAACCGCGCAGTAACGGCGAAGATATCGACGCCTCCTTTCGGAATATCGGAGAGGACGAATCGTCGGTACGACCACCAGAACAGGCTTGACGCCAGCCTCCCGGGCCAAGGATCCGAACGCTGCCCGCGGACGCCGAACGCGACATCGTGGTCGCCCGCGCTCAGCGTCTCATGGAAACTCAGCACCAGCGCGGGCGGCTCCTGCAGGTCGGCGGCCATGACCGCGATCACGTCGCCCCGCGCCTTCTCCAGTCCGACGCGGATCGCCGAAAACGAGCCGAAATTGCGCGACAGGCTGATCAATTGCGAGGGGAACCCCGCGCCGGGCAAACGCTCGCGCAGCAAGGCGTAACTGCGATCCGGGCTGCCGTCGACGACGAATACGGCCTCGAAGTCGGCGACCCGATCATGGATCGCGCGAATCGCATCGAGCAGAGCGTCGATCGACGCCTCGTTTCCGTAGACCGGAACGACCAGCGAGAGCGAATGGCTCAGAACAGGTTGCATGCTTGGATCACCCTGGAGACTTCTTCGTCGGTCATTTCGGGAAAACAAGGCAGGGTCAGTACGCGCCCGGCATCGCGCTCGGTCACGGGCAGCACGACATGCGCATGCTTCTCCGAAAGGCAGGCTTGGCGGTGATCGGGAATCGGATAATGCACGTCTGTCTGGATACCGGCCAACGCGAGATGCTCGCGCAAAGTCGACCTCCTGTCGCTGCGCACGACGTAGAGATGGACCACGTCATGGTCGCCGAGCGGCGGGAGTTCGATCGATGCACTGCGGATGCCTTGCGAATACCGCAGCGCGATCTGTCTCCGCCGTGCGTTCCAGTCGTCCAGGCACGGCAGCATGACCGACAGCATCGCGGCCTGGATCTCGTCGAGGCGGCTGTTGCGCCCGCCACGCAATGCATTCGCGTATTTGCCCGTCCAGCCGTATTGCCGCAGCTGGCGCACGCGCATGGCCAATCCGGCGTCGTTGCAGACGACGGCACCGCCATCGCCGATCGCGCCGAGATTCTTGGTGGGATAGAAACTGAAGCTCGCAACGTCGCCGAACGCGCCCGCTCGACGCCCGTCGGCGGAACGGGCGCCATGCGCCTGCGCGCAATCCTCGACGATCGCCACGCCATGCGAGCGGGCGATGCGGCAGATGTCTTCGATTTTAGCGAGCCGTCCGTAGAGATGGGTGACGATGATCGCCTTGATGCCCGGCACGGTCCGCAGGGCCGTTTCGACTTCCGTCGGATCGAGCGTCGCTTCGCCGGGCAATACATCGACGAACAGCGATTCGGCGCAGCACGCGAGCACCGCAGTGGTGCCGTACATGGCGGCGTTAGCCGCGACGACGACGCGATCGCCATTGCCGACTCCCACGGCCTTGAGCGCGAGTTCCAGCGCATCCGTGCCGTTGCCCACGCCGATGCAGTGATCGACGCCGCAATAGGCCGCGAAGCGCTCCTCGAACGCAGCGACATGATGGCCCAACACGAAATGGCCGCTGGCGATGACGTCGCCGGCCGCCCGCATCAATGCATCCTGCAGCGTCGCCACACGCCGCTGCAGCGAGTTGATCGGAATACTCTGCGAAGTCATGGGCGGTCTGGCGCGCAAAGCGGTAGTCTGCCAGATAACGTACCGGGCACCGGCCTCAGCCTGCGATGCGCCGCAGCAGCGCCGCGACGAAGCGGTCGGCCGCACCCGGCGCCCGATCGAAAAACAGCGAAGGTTCCGCCAGCTCCAGTTCCAGCAGGCAGGGTCGGCCCACGGCATCGCGGATCAGATCGACGCGCGCATACGGCGGCATGCCGCCCAGGTGCCGGCTCGCCGCCGTCAACACGGTTGCGGCGAGCCGCAGTTCGTCGGCATCGGGATCGCGCGCGGCGATGGCGTCGGGCACCTGGGTGTGATCGGCGCCGACCACGTCGGGCCGCAGCAGCGCAGCCTTGCGGATGGCATGACTGAAGGCGCCGTCAAAATACAGCAGCGCGGTCTCGCCCTGCGCATCGACCGCGTCCAGGTAGGGTTGCAGCATCGCGCTGCGGCCGGCGTCGAGCAGGCGGCCGATGTGGTTCGCAGCGGCGAACTCCTGTTCGCGGCGATAACGCTGGGTATCAGCCGAACCGGCGCTCACGGCCGGTTTGACCACGCATTCGGCGGCATCCGCGAACTCGGCCAGGAATGCCTGCAGCGCCGCCAGCGGCTCGGCATCGGGCTCGACGAAGCGGGTCGGCACCACCGCCACGCCTTCGGCGTGCAGATCGGCCAGATAGTGCTTGTCGGTATTCCAGCGCAGCACCGGCAGCGGATTGAGCAGCAGCGAGACGCGGTCGACGCGCTCGCACCAGCGCAGGAATTCCGGCAGCCGCGTGTGGTAATCCCATGGCGAGCGCAGCACCACCGCGTCGTAGCGCGGCCAGGACACGGTGAAGTCGTCCCAGGCGCGGACTTCGGCGGTCAGCCCGGCGCGGGTGCAGGCCGCGAGCAGCGGCGGCATGTCCTCGTCGAGCGCGGCGGAAACGATGGCGGTGACGAATGCGATGCGGGTCATGCCGTCGAGTCTAGCGGGACGCGGACCGGGCAACATGCCCCAAAGTACGGTGTGCCCCACCCCGGCGCAGCCGGTAGACTTGCCCACTCCACGGACCCTCCCGCACGGTTTCGACCGTACGGACCCCCACGTTCTGCCAGGAGTTTCCGCATGCAACGCACGGTGTCGGCATGAGCAATCACAAGATCTTTCCGAGCGCGGACGACGCGCTGTGCGGCCTCGTCGCGGACGACCAGACCCTCGCGGTCGGCGGCTTCGGCCTCTGCGGCATTCCCGAGGCGCTGATCGAGGCGCTGCGCGATTCAGGCGTCAAGGGCCTGACCGCGATCTCCAACAACGCCGGCGTCGACGGTTTCGGCCTGGGCATGCTGCTGGGCACGCGGCAGATCAGGAAGATGATTTCGTCCTACGTCGGCGAGAACAAGGAATTCGAGCGCCAGTACCTCTCCGGCGAACTCGAACTCGAATTCAATCCGCAGGGCACGCTCGCCGAACGCCTGCGCGCCGGCGGCGCCGGCATCCCGGCGTTCTTCGTGCGTACCGGCTACGGCACCGTGGTGGCCGAGGGCAAGGAAACCCGCCAGTTCCCCGACGGCCACTGGTACGTGATGGAAACCGCGCTGAAGGCCGACGTGTCGCTGATCAAAGCGTGGAAGGCCGACAAGGCCGGCAATCTGGTGTTCCGCAAGACCGCGCGCAACTTCAACCCGGCCTGCGCGATGGCCGGCAAGGTCTGCGTGGCCGAAGTCGAGCAACTGGTGGAGATCGGCGAGATCGATCCCGACCACGTGCATCTGCCCGGCATCTATGTCGACCGTATCGTGGTCAATCCCACGCCCGAAAAACGCATCGAACAGCGCACCGTGCGCCAGGGAGACAAGTGATGGCCTGGACCCGCGACGAAATGGCGCAGCGCGCCGCACAGGAACTGAGCGACGGCGCGTACGTGAATCTGGGCATCGGCCTGCCGACCCTGGTCGCCAACTACATTCCCGAAGGCATGGACGTCTGGCTGCAGAGCGAGAACGGCCTGCTCGGCATCGGTCCGTTCCCGACCGACGACGAAGTGGACGCCGATCTGATCAACGCCGGCAAGCAGACGGTGACCGCGCGTCCTGGCGCCAGCTACTTCGGCAGCCACGATTCGTTCGCGATGATCCGCGGCGGCCACATCGACCTGGCGATCCTCGGCGCGATGCAGGTCACCCACAAGGGCGACCTCGCCAACTGGATGGTGCCCGGCAAGATGGTCAAGGGCATGGGCGGCGCGATGGACCTGGTCGCCGGCGTGCGCCGGGTGGTGGTGGTGATGGAACACACCGCCAAGAACGGCGAGCACAAGATCCTGCCCGAATGCACGCTGCCGCTGACCGGCGTGGGCGTGGTCGACCGGATCATCACCGACCTCGCGGTCATGGACGTGACGCCCGACGGCCTGAAGCTGATCGAAGCCGCCCCGGGCGTGAGTCACGACGAACTGCGCGAGAAGACCGGCGTGCCGTTGCTGGGGTGATCGCTTCATCGCGACGTCCAGCGCATTGCGAAAAGCCGGCCGCGAGGCTGAGCCGGCCAGTCAAAGCACATCTGCCGTCCGTAGAGCGGCCTTCAGGCCGCTGAAGCCTTGCCGCGAGCGATCAGCGGCCTGAAGGCCGCTCTACCGAAACAGAATCCCGCGAACGCAAGAAAAGCCAGTCGGCATCAACTGACTGGCATCAGCCGCGAGGCCGGTTTTTTCCGTTTCCGTGAACCGGGCCTGCGGACTCAGCGGCCCGGCACGCGGCAGCAACGCCGCGCCGCGCTGAGGACCGCACTGGTGGTGCTGTTGTTGCGCGCACCGCAGATGCCGCCGCCGCGCAGGCTGGAGAACACGATCGGCATCGCCCACGCACCGGATTCGCAGTCGAGCTGGGTGGCGGTATAGCCCGCCGGACAGGCCGGTGCGGTGACCTGGCCGGTCGCGTTCACGCCGATCGTCACCGTGGCCACGGCGGTATCGACGCACGCCAGCGCGGTGGCGCGGGGTGGCGCGAAATAACCGACGATGTCGACCACGAAGTCGGATTGGGCGAAAGAGAAGATCGAAAAATCGAGATTCAGCGCCGGATTCGGAACCTTGGCGATGATCGCGCTGTTGACGATGGCGCCGGCGGCGTAGTTCATGCTCGCGGTGTCCGGTCGTACCGTACCGTGCGGGAAGACCGTGGCGTAGCCGGCCTGGACGGGCACCACGGCGGTGACGTTCAGCGCGACGGCGGAGGGAATTTCGCCCTGCATGCCGCAGTTGCCGGTGCTGCCGCCCTGGCCCACGTAACTGCCGATGCCCGCGGCCTTGAAACTGCGGGTCTGGTCGGCGCCGATCGCGCCTCCGGCATTGCGGGTGTCCACAATCCGGCAGGGCTGGATCGGCGTAAAGACCAGATCCTCGCCCAACGCGCCGAGCGCCTTGCCGATCGTGGGAATCTGCCGCGCAGGCGTTCCCGGCGCGACCGCGGCGAGTCCGTCGATGATGCGGTCATCGCTGACACGGTGACCGACGCCGCCCAAGGCCGCCAGCGCGCCCTCGAAGGTGTCGCGACGCAGGGCCTCGCGGAGATTGCCGGCATCGCCGCGGGCGAAGGTCGGCACCATGCGGTGGCTCCAGACGCCGACATCCACGCCATACACACGCTCGGCGTATCCGCCCCATTTCAATACGAAGCGCCGGATCAACGCGCCGCGCTCGGCGGGCGTGGCGGGGCCGGCCTCGACAGCATCGGCCGCAGGCGCGGTGCGAGCCGGGCCTGCCGCCATCGCCGCGGGAAGGAACAGCGTCGCGAGCAGGAACGCGGCGACGCGCTTGGCACGGCACGGAATCGACATCGTGGAAAAAGGCATGGGTTTCTTCCTTGAAAGCGTGATGGGGTGCCGGATGCCGAACCCGGCCAGGAGCAAGAGCAGGAAGCAAGTCCGGCGACCGGGCGGTGCATCGCCTGTTGCGACCATCCCTTACAATGCAGGCATGCTGCCAGAGACAACGCCCCTCGCCAACCAGTTGCTGATCGCGCTGCCATCGTTGGCCGACCCCAATTTCTCCCGCGCCGTCGCCCTCATCTGTCAGCACGACAGCGATGGCACGATGGGCCTGGTCATCAATCGTCCGTCCGAATACACGCTCGGCGAAGTACTCGAACAGATGGGCATCCACAGCGAAGATCTCGCCCTGTGCGAACGCCGGGTGCTGGCCGGCGGCCCGGTGCATCCCGAACGCGGCTTCGTGCTGCACGACGGCGAACGGCGATGGGATTCGACCTTGGAAATCGTCGACGGCCTGTACGTGACCACGTCGCGCGACGTGCTCGAAGCGCTCGCCGCGGGCGATGGTCCATCGCGCTCCACCATCGTGCTGGGCTGCGCCGGCTGGGGCGCCGGCCAACTCGAACAGGAACTGTCCGAAACCACGTGGCTCACCGCCGACAGCGACCCGGAGCTGTTGTTCTCGCTGCCTTTGGAGACCCGCTGGCAGGCCGCCGCCGGCCGCATCGGCGTGGATCTGACGCGGGTGACGGACTACAGCGGCCACGCATGAGCGGCAGCCTGCTCAGCGGCAGCATGCCCACCGGCGGCATCGTGCTGGGCTTCGATGTCGGTGCGCGCCGGATCGGCGTTGCGGTCGACAGCGGCTTCGGCCTGGGCGCCCGCGCGCTGGCGGTGGTCGACGTACACGACGACCAGATCGACTGGAAAGCCATCGAGACATTGCATCGCGAATGGCGCCCGACCGGCGTCATCGTCGGCGACCCGATGACGCTCGACGGCGGCGACCAGCCGATCCGCGTGCGCGCCCGCGCGTTCGCGCTGGCGATGCGCCAGAAATTCGCGCTGCCGGTGGCGATGATCGACGAACGCAACAGCTCGCAGGAGGCGGCGCAGCGTTTCGCCGCCGACCGCGCCGACGGCAAGCGCAAACGCCGCGACGCCGAACTGCTGGACGCAGTGGCCGCGGCGGTGATTCTCGAACGCTGGCTGGCCGCGCCGCAGGACGCGGTCATGATCGATGAACGCCCCGACGCGCACCTCGACGAACACCTCTCCGAGTGAACCCGATGTCGACACCCTCCCAATCCGGCGCTGACGGCCGCCTGCGCCATCTGCTGACGCTCGACGGTCTGCCGCGCGATGCGCTGGTCGCCCTGCTCGACCGCGCCCAACATTTCGCGGACGGACACGATGCCCGCGACGCACTGGCCGGCAGCGCGATCTGCACGCTGTTCTTCGAACCATCCACGCGCACGCGCCTGAGTTTCCAGCGCGCGGCGCAGCGGCTCGGCGCCGACGTGCTGAGCTTCGACGCCGCCACCTCGTCCACCACCAAAGGCGAAACCGCGCGCGATACGCTCAAGAACATCGAAGCGATGGGCGTGCGCGGCTTCGTGATCCGCCACAAACAGGACGGCGCGGTGGCCGCACTCGCCGCCGCGGCGGCACCCGGCACCGCGCTGATCAACGCCGGCGACGGCCGCAGCGCGCATCCCACGCAAGGCCTGCTGGACATGCTGACGCTGCGCCAAGCCAAGGGTCGCGACTTCTCGACGCTGAAGGTGGCGATCATCGGCGACATCAGACACTCGCGGGTCGCGCGCTCGGATCTGCACGCGCTGCGCACGCTCGGCGCTGGCGAAATCCGCGTCTGCGCGCCCGAATCGCTGCTGCCCGACGACGAAACTCTGCACGGCTGCTACGTCACCCGCGATTTCGACGAAGCCCTGGTCGGCGCCGATGTGCTGATGATGCTGCGCCTGCAGCGCGAACGCATGGATGAAGGCCTCGTGTCTTCGCTGGAGGACTATCACCGCGATTACGGCCTGACAGCAGCCCGCCTCAAACGCGCCGCGCCCGACGCGGTGGTGATGCATCCCGGCCCGATGAACCGCGGCGTGGAAATCGACGATGCCGTCGCCGACGGCCCGCGGTCGCTGATCCTCAAACAGGTCGCGAACGGCGTGGCGGTGCGGATGGCGGTGCTGGAAGCGCTGCTGGGCTGAGCGCCCGGCCCAACGCGGGCATCATCGCCGGCATCGGCGCCGCCATAAGCGTTGACGCGTGGCGTTTTCGAGCATAGCGCCTTGACTTCATCGTAGCGCGCACCGAAGTCTGTGG
>JAYUUH010000318.1:0-4085 GCA_043754745.1 Lysobacter sp. | reverse complement strand
CAGTTCATCGCCTTTTTCCAGACGCATCCTGGTCAGCAGTTCCTTGGGCAGGATCACACCGGCGGAATTGCCCACGGTTGTAATTTTCAGTTTCATGGCGGTCACACGGGATGTAGTAGTAACGAACGTTATATCGCTGATCCCGTTTGGATTGCAAGCCCTGAATGCCAAAACCCCGCCGGGGCGGGGTTCGGGATGATCTGGCGATAGGCCGCGGTTATTGTTTCAGCAGCGCCGGGTTGTCCCAGCCCGGGCGCGGGGCGAAGCGGTCGCCGTACTTGGCCTGCAATACTTTCAGCTTGGCCAGCAGCACAACCGCCCCGCTGTCGCGGATGTACTGGATGGGGCCGCCGCGGAACGGCGCGAAACCAGTGCCGAAGATCACGCCGGCGTCCAGTAGTTCGGCATCGGCGACAACCCCTTCGTGCAGGGCGGCGACGGCTTCGTTGAGGAAAGGCAGGATCAGGCGATCTTCGAGATCGTCCGGCGCCTTGTAGTCGGACGGGATCTCCGGCTTCTGCGCTTTGCCGTTCTCCCAGCGATAGAGGCCCTGACCGTCCTTCTTCCCTCGCTTGCCTGCTTCCGGCGGCGCGGCGAGCGCGGCTGGGATCGGCAGGCCGAGGAAGGGCGCAAGTTCAGCGCCAACGCCGGAGGCGACATCGAGGCCTACGGTGTCGATGAGTTCGATCGGTCCCATCGGCATGCCGAATTTCACCGCGGCTTTGTCGAGGACCGGACCGGGAATGCCTTCGGAATAGGCGGTCACGGCTTCCAGCATGTACGGGAACAGCAGGCGGTTGACCAGGAAGCCGGGCGTACCGGCAACGGGTACCGGCAGCTTGTCGATGGCTTTGCAGAATGCGGCGAGACGCTTCGCGGTGTCCGGCGCCATGCCGTCGTGCTGGATGATTTCCACCAGCGGCATCATCGCCACCGGGTTGAAGTAATGCAGACCGGCGAACTGCGCCGGACGTGCGATGTGTTCGCGCAGTTCGGTCAGCGGAATTGACGACGTATTGGTGGTGAGCAGCGCGTCGGCCTTCATCTTCGGCTCGACCGCCGTGTAGAGATCGCGCTTGGCGTCGGGCCTTTCGATGATCGCTTCGATCAGCAGGTCGGCGTTGGCGACGCCGGCGCCGTCGAGATCGGAGACCAGCCGCGCCGCCACTTCCGGTCGCTTGCCCGCATCCTTCACGCGTTTGGCGAACAATTCCTGCGCGCGGCCCATGGCGGTGTCGATGAAACGCTGTTCGCGATCCTGCAGCGTGACCTGGAAGCCCTTGTAGGCGGCCCAAGCGGCGATGTCGCCGCCAATCACGCCGGCGCCGACCACATGCACGTGGGTGATGCGGTGATCCTTGCCGCCCAGCGACTTCAACCGTTCTTGCAGGAAATACACGCGGGTAAGGTTGCGCGCGGTCGGCGTGCCGGCGAGTTTTACCACTGCTTTGCGCTCGGCATCCAGACGTGCCCTGATGCCGTTGCCGGCGCTGCGGCGCCAGGTCTCGATCAGCGCGTACGGCGCCGGGTAGTGTTCCTTGCGTGCCTTGCGTGCGGCCATCTTGACCATTTTCGGCGCCATCAGTTGGCGCGCAGGCCAGGTGTTGGTCGCCCAGCCCATGAAACGCTGTTTGAAGGGTCGGTCGACGCCCTTCAGCGCGAGCGCGACAGCGGCTTCGATCAGGCCCGCCGGATCCACCACCTTGTCGACCAGGCCGATCGCGCGCGCCGCCGAGGCCGAGAGGCTGCGGCCGGTGAGCATCATGTCCATGGCTGCCGGTGCGCCGACGAGCCGGGGCAAACGGGCGCTGCCGCCCCAGCCGGGGAAGATGCCCAGCATTACTTCGGGCAGGCCGATCTTCGTCGAAGGATCGTTGGACGCCACGCGATAGCGGCAGGCCAGCGAGATCTCAGTGCCGCCGCCCATGCAGAAGCCGTGGATCGCGGCGACCGTAGGGAAAGGCAGTTCCGCGATGCGCTGGAACAGGTTCTGGCCGCGGCGGATCGAATCGCCGATGGTGCCTTTGGCGTCGAACTCCTGGAATTCGCGGATGTCGGCGCCGGCGATGAAGCCTTTTTCCTTGGCTGAGCGCAGCACCATCGCTTTCGGCGGCTCCAGTACGATGCGTTCGAGCAGGCTGCTCAGTTCGACCAGAACCCCCTGACCGAAGGTATTGACCGACTCGCCTTCGCGGTCGAAGGACAGCACCAGCACGCCGTCCGGCCGCCATTCGGTTTTCCAGTGGAGCAGGCGCAGGCCGTCGAAGCGGGGCGATGTGGGGGTCATGATCTGGAATCCATACGCTGGAGAATGTCCCTATGATCCGGACCATTGAGGGACGGCGTCAAATCCGCGCCATCGGATCGGCTGCGGCAGGTCCCATGACGCATGGCTTGTGACAGTAGCGCGCAGCCCCCAGATGAATGCATGTTCCACAGGCGGCCTTGCATCGGCCGTCGGGGCCGGGAACTTTTGCCCAGGTTGTATTGTCCGATGGCCCGGCTACCGTAACGGCCCGATCCACACTCAGGAGAGCCGGCCGGATGGCCGAAGCAACGACATTGCAGGATGTGGACCTCGAACTGGTCCGGCGGGTGCAGCGCGGCGACAGCGCGGCCTTCGACCTGTTGGTGCGCAAGCACCAGCACCGGGTCGTGGCGCTGATCGGGCGCTATGTCCACGACTGGAGCGAGGCCCAGGACGTCGCCCAAGACACTTTCATCCGCGCCTACCGGGCGATGGGGAACTTCCGCGGCGACGCACAGTTCTCAACATGGCTGCACCGCATCGCCGTGAACACCGCGAAGAACCACCTGGTGGCCCACAAACGTCGCCCGCCCGGCGACGATGTGGATATCGACGATGCCGAGCAGTTCGAGTCGGGCCTGCGCCTGCGAGACAACGACACCCCGGAGCGCGAATTGATGCGTCATGAGATGGAACAAACGGTGATGCGTGCGGTCGAAGCCTTGCCCGAGGAACTCCGGGCGGCGATCACGCTCCGCGAAGTGGACGGTTTGAGCTACGAGGAGATCGCGCAGCAGATGAAGTGCCCCATCGGGACCGTCCGCTCGCGCATCTTCCGGGCCCGCGACGCCATCGACGTGCAGTTGCGACCGCTGATGGATGCGCCCGATCCGCGCGAACGCGCGATCCGCTGAATTCCGCGAACATCATGAAACTCGGCGCGATGACACCGTAGTGAAGATGCCACTGCCCAAGATGAAATCAGTTTCAAGCCCCCCACAATCCCGATATCGAGCCCCATGACCGGATTGCACGAAACCCACGCCGCACGCGATGCCAATTCCCGGGAATTCCACCGCGAACAGCTCTCCGCGATGATGGACGGCGCGCTGTCCACGGATGAAGCCCGATTCCTGCTCCGTCGGATCGAGCATGACGACGGACTTGCCGACTGCTGGGAACGCTGGCAGTTCGCTGGCGATGCCATGCGCGGCCATGCCGGGCGGGCGTTGCCGGCGGATTTCTCCCGCCGTGTCGGCCGCGCGATTGCCGACGATGTCGTCGACGACATCGCTGCCGACGACATCGTCGCGCAGCAGTCGCTCGTCATGGCTGTCGCATCGGGCGCGCGTCGTCCTCTCCTGCGTTGGGGTGGCGGTGCTGCGCTGGCGGCATCGGTCGCGCTGGCCGCGCTGATCGGCTCGCGCTCGCTGTCGTCTCCCGCGGAAATGCCGTCACCTGCCACCGCAACTGCGCCCGCGCCCGTCGAGGCTCCAGCCGCTCCTGTTCCGGCGCCGGTGCGGGTCGTACCCGATGCGATCACCCAAGCCGGCGCGGTCGCTATCGTCGCGACGGCTGCGGCTGCCAAGGAGCGCCGCACCCCGCGACCGCACCTGCTGGCCAGCGCACAGGCCATTTCCGCCGACCGTTCTCCAGCGGCCCCTGCTGCCGCACAATCGCGGGTGAGGGCATCGGCGCAGGTCGTCCAAGTCGCAGCGACCCAAGGCCGCGATCTTGCCCCGGGTGCCTTGATGACATCGAAACCCTGGCCGCGGGCCCTGGTGCCCGGTGCGTCCGCGGGTGGCGACGTGGCGGCAGGGTTCGAAGGATCGCCGGC
>JAYUUH010000317.1:0-12445 GCA_043754745.1 Lysobacter sp. | reverse complement strand
ACTCACGCAGCTGAATGATCCAGTCGCGACTCGCGTCGCTCCCACAAGAATCGAAGCCATGCCCAACAAGCCCGAACACGCCAACAGCACGATGACCCCACGCGAAATCGTGCAGGAACTCGATCGCCACATCATCGGCCAGAGCGCCGCCAAGCGCGCGGTGGCCATCGCACTGCGCAACCGCTGGCGTCGCATGCAGCTCGACGACACGCTGCGCAACGAAGTGATGCCCAAGAACATCCTGATGATCGGCCCGACCGGCGTCGGCAAGACCGAAATCGCGCGGCGCCTCGCGACGCTGGCCAACGCGCCGTTCGTGAAGGTCGAGGCAACCCGCTTCACCGAAGTCGGCTATGTCGGCAAGGATGTCGAGCAGATCGTGCGCGATCTGGCCGACACCGCGGTGAAGATGTATCGCGAGCAGGCCAAGGCCCGCGTGCGCGCGCAGGCCGAAGCGCGCGCGGAGGACCGCATCCTCGATGCGCTGTTGCCGAAGCGTCAGGCTCCCGGCGGGTTCGGTTTCGGCGCGGAAGCAAGCGCCGGCACCGGCACGCTGGATGTCGGCAGCGGCGAGAGCAGTCCCGGTGTCGCCACGGACAAATCCGCGGACACCCGGCAGAAATTCCGCAAACAGCTGCGCGAAGGCGCGCTCGACGACCGCGAGATCGAAATCGAGACTGCGGTGAACGTCGGCGTCGATATCATGGCGCCGCCGGGCATGGAAGAGATGGGCCAACAGCTGCGGCAGATGTTCTCCAATCTGGGCGGCAGCAAGACCCATGCCCGCAAACTCACGATCCGCGCCGCGCGCGTGCAGCTGATCGAGGAAGAAGCCGGCAAACTCGTCAACGAGGACGACGTGCGCGAAGCCGCGATCGAGGCCTGCGAACAGCACGGCATCGTCTTCATCGACGAGATCGACAAGGTCGCCAAGCGTTCCGAAAGCCACGGCGCCGACGTCAGCCGCGAAGGTGTGCAGCGCGATCTGCTGCCGCTGGTCGAAGGTTCGACCGTGAGCACCAAGTACGGCGCGGTGAAGACCGACCACATCCTGTTCATCGCCAGCGGCGCGTTCCATCTCGCCAAGCCCAGCGATCTGATTCCGGAGCTGCAGGGCCGCTTTCCGATCCGCGTGGAACTCGGCGCGCTGGGCAAGGACGATTTCGTCCGCATCCTCACCGAGCCCAAGGCCTCGCTCACGCTGCAATACGTCGAACTGCTGAAAACCGAAGGCGTCGCGTTGTCGTTCACCGCGGACGCCGTCGAGCGGCTCGCCGAGATCGCGGCCACGGTCAACGAACGCCAGGAAAACATCGGCGCGCGCCGGCTGCACACGATCCTCGAACGGCTGCTCGATACGCTCAGCTACGAGGCGCCGGATCGCGGCGGCACGACGGTGACCATCGATCGCGCCTATGTCGATCTGCACCTCGGCGAACTGGTCCAGGATCCGGATCTGAGTCGTTACATTCTCTGATCGCGCAGCAGCGCGGCCCGGCGCGTTTTGCCGGGCGCGGCCGGTGACGCGCGCTTTCGGCGTATATCTCCGGACTGGATCCAGTAGAAGGATCGCCAAAGGATCATCCTATGTCGGCCCGTCCCGCGACCCGCCACTGTGCTGTCTTCATCGCCACGCTGGGCCTCGCCGCCTGCGCGACTGCCCCTTCTGCTTCCACCGGTTCCGCCAAGGAGACTCCTGCCATGACGTCCAACGCCACCGCCTCGCAGGCGCTCTTGCCCCGGCTCGACGCCGAACAGTCGCTGCTGCGCCTGCTCGACCTGATCCGCGACAGCAGGACCATCCAGGATATCGACGCCGCGCGCCTGGAGCAGACCTTCGGCGTCGCGTTCGCGGCGGATTCCGGTCGCCTGGGCTTCGGCGAACGCCTGACCGGCGACTGGTGGTCGTCGTTCGAGTTCGATCCGGCCAACCCCTACGGCCCGCGGTTCGAGTTCAGCTTCCGGCCCGATCCGCCCGGCACCTATCCGCCGCTCAGCGATATCTGCAGGATCGATTTCGATCGTTTCGCCGCCGAGCTGGAGACGATGGGTTTCAGCCGCGAAACCTATCGCGCCGAACATAATCGGGTCATCCACGATCTGTTCCAGCGCCCGGGCCTGACCGTCACGGTCTACACCCGCGGCGAAGCCGACAGCCCGCCCGAGAAGATCACCCATGCCTGCGTGCAGATGGTCCTGATCAACTGACGCCAAGGAGCACTCGATCATGGCCGCTGTCCCCAAAACACCTTCCGCGCCGCCCGCGCTGAGCACGCAGGCCGAGGCGCTGGTCACTGCCTTCGGCGCACGCCCCGACGTGAATGCCGACCAGTTGACCAACTTCCGGGCGGCGGTGAACGCCTCGCCTTCGATCATCCAACAGCTCAACAGCGCGGTCGCCAGCGGCCAATTGACCGAGATCCGCCCGCTGCCGCTGGGCACCAACGTCGGCGGCCAGTTCGTGCCGGGCGCCAGCGCGATGGAAGTGCCGCTGCAGATCATGACCACGCCAAGCGGCGGGCGATTCAATCCGGCCGAACTGACTTACGTGCTGGGCCATGAGGTGCAGCATGCGATCAACCAGCCGGGCCTGGTTGCGTCGCGCACCGCTTTCGTCGATGAAATGAAGCGAATCAGCGCCGCCGGCAACGCCGTCAACGACTACACCGCACCCACCGCCGCCGTATTGGCGGCCAACCGCCGCGACGAAGCCACCGCGCAGGTCGGCGGCTGGAACGCGACCGTGGACATGGTGCGCGCGACCAATCCCACGCCGTCCACCGAGGACATCTACCGCGCCAACCCCGGGCGCATGCAGCGCTATATCGACATCACGCCCGGCACGCCGGACACCTACGCCACCAAGCCCGGCGTCACCCTGAACGCGGACATGTCGATGAGCCCCTCCGCGCCGAACGTGGAGGCCATGGGCAGAGCGTTTTTCGACAATCCGGCGTCCGTGTCGCGGCTCGGCCATCACGGCAATTCCGACTACACCAACGTCTATGCGCTGGATGCGATCAATTACATCGCCTGGCACGAACAGAATTTCGCCAGACCGCTAAGCAACGGCTCCATGCCGCAGGTGCAGCTGAATATGACGCAGCTGGGCTTGAGCGAAAGCATCATCGAACAGAACGGTCTTACGCTGGGCGGTCCCGGCCATCGCCTGCCCTATCTCGACAGCAGCACCCAGCCTCCCACCGCGTCCGCCTTCGATCACACCCTCAACACCCACCAGCACGTGCCCACACCGCCCACCCCCGTGGTGCCAGGGCCGACGACACCGACATCGGACACGTCTACCCTGCCGTCTTCGACCTCGCTGCCGACCCCCGACAACCTGCATCCGTCCATCCAGCGGGCGATGGACGTGCTCGATCGATCGCCCAATATTTCCGCAGACGATTTCGGCCAGAAGCGCACTGAAGTTGCGGCGGGCATTGCGCTGCACGCTGCCGACCAGAAGCTCACCCTCGATCACATTGTTTTCAACGACACCCGAACCGGGCTGGTCGCAGTCCAGGGCCCGCTTGGAGATCCCGCTGGACGATTGTCCACGCCGCTGCCGGTGACCGATGCGTTGATGACGAATGTGAACGCAACGCAGCGGACACTCGACACGCTTCAGCCTGTTGTGGCGCAGAGCGAGGCGCTGACGCGCAATCTGTCCGCCCAGCAAGAGAGCCCTGTCAAGGAAGCGGTCACGCCGTCGCGCTGACGGGCGGACCTCGCGAGGATCACCCGCGGCTGCCTCCGCAGGCATCGTCGGCCGGCCGGGACAGGGCGGGCGCGTTAAACTGATGGCATGAAGACGCCCAAACATTCCGATGCTGTCGCGCCCGTCGACAGCGGCACCACAGACACCACCCACTTCGGCTTCCGCGACGTGCCCGTCGCCGAGAAGCAGAAGCTCGTCGGCGAGGTGTTCTCCTCCGTCGCCGGCAACTACGACCTGATGAACGACCTGATGAGCCTCGGCATCCATCGGGTCTGGAAGCGTTACTTCGCCGCCACCGCGCAGGTGCGCCCCGGCGATCGCGTGCTGGATCTCGCCGGCGGCATCGGCGACATCGCCGCGCTGCTGAAGGATCGCGTCGGCGAAGAAGGTGAACTGGTGCTTGGCGACATCAACGGCCCGATGCTGCGCGTCGGCCGCGACCGCATGACCGACCGCGGCAACGTCCGCGGCTTCGAGTACGTGCAGTGCAACGCCGAGAAACTGCCATTCCCCGACGGCAGCTTCGACCTGGTCACCATCGCCTTCGGCCTGCGCAACGTCACCGACAAGGACGCCGCCCTGCGCGAGATGTACCGCGTGCTGCGCGTCGGCGGCCAGGCCCGCGTGCTGGAGTTCTCCGAAGTCACCGCCGAATGGCTCAAGCCGATCTACGACTTCCACTCGTTCAAAATCCTGCCGCAGCTCGGCAAGCTGTTCGCGAAGGACAGTGACAGCTATCAATACCTTGCGGAATCGATTCGCAAGCATCCGCCGCAGGATCAGCTCAAGGGGATGATGGATGCTGCGGGGTTTGCGCGGTGTTCGTACAAGAATCTATCGGCGGGGATCGTGGCGATTCATACGGGATATAGAATCTAGTTAGGCGTCATATCCATGAGTACGCACAATCCAGGAAAAGCCGAAGAGCGCCACTTTCTTGAAAGCTTCGCAGCCGCAGCCGCTATCGCACTTCAAGTTCTTGAGGAGCGAGAGGCTCCGGACTTCATTGTGCAAGTTGATGGTCGTCAAATCGGAGTAGAGATAACTAAGCTCTTCATAGAGCAGCGCAATGGCAAGAGCACTATGCAAGCGCAAGAATCCATAGCGAATCGAATTGTGGGTAGAGCTCAGCGTCTCTATGAGGTAAGCGGCTCCCCTCCAGCCAACATCACGGTATGCTTTGGCCCGGGACAGGATCTAAGCAAATTAAATCGGGACAGTGCATCACAGGCGCTAGCAGCGTTCGTTAGCAGTTTGGCCTTAGCGTCTTGGCAGAAATTCGATTGGCGGCCTGACTTCGTTTCCAATGTGCTTCCCGCAGAGATCTCGTTTATTCACGCCCTTGGAGTGCCTCAGAGAGAGATGATGCACTGGTCAGTCGCTCGCGCAGGCTGGGTAGCACCACTCCAGACCGAGGCACTTCAAGCGCGCGTAGACGAAAAAGTCAAGCGCCTACCAACTTACACTACTTCAATCACTGAAAACTGGCTCATCATTGTTGCCAATGCCATGAATCCATCACAATTGATTGAAGCTAGGAAAGATTTCCAACCCGCTTCAATTACGAGCCCCTTTGCTCGCACGTACTTCTACAGGCATCCAGAATCAACCGTTATTCTGCTTGGTGAGCAGCATTGACGCCTAACAATTCGTGTATGGACTCCCCACGCAAGCAAGTAGGATGGGTTGAACGTAGCGATACCCATCGCTTTTCGATCCGCAATTATCAATGATGTTTTTATGTCTGTTTTTGATGTCGCGACAGGTGCTGCGCGTCCAATGATGGGTATCGCTACGCTCAACCCATCCTACGAAAAGCGTCGCCACAGCGAGTAGCCGGGTAAGCGCCCCCCCGTACCCGGCATGAAAGGCCTCACCCGGGCTACGACATCGGCGGGATCATGGTGATTTATGCAGGCGTCGGGTTTGAATCATTCGCAAGGCACGATGGATCGCTTCGGAGTTTCATGATGAGAGCTTTTACGTTCGTTCTGCTTTTCCTGGTATCGAGTTTCGCATCCGCCTGCGAGTGCATGAATTACTCGCTCGCCAAGGAGATCGTTCAAGAAGCGAAGGATGTCGTCGTCTTCCGGGTGATTGGTACGGGCGTATCGCTCGACCCGGCCAATCATGTGGCGGTTGCCAACATTGCAGTCGTCGACCGCATCCGCGGCAAATCGAAAATCAGGCGCATCCGCTATTCGACATCCATGTGTTGCGGAATTCGCATCGAAGCCGGCGGTTATTACGTTTTGTTTGCCGAAAAGGCATCAGATTCGATAGAGGCGCATGGCGGAAATCTGCTTGCTGTCGGCGACGACTATGATCCTGCCGGCATGTTGCGGACCGATCTGCTCGATGTCCTCGCCGGCCGGCGTGCGATCGATGCCGGCATTACCGAGTACTCGGAAAGCCGATTGCCGAAGATCCCGCCACCACCGCCTCCGCCGTGTCCGGATCGAAAGCGGGCGAAGTGACGATGTCGAGCGACGATCCTGCGGTATGGACGCGTTACGGCGTGTGGGTATTCACCGCGCCCCGACCCCTGTCGAATCCGCGGATCTGGCGACAATGCGACGACTGGAGTTCGCGACCGACGATCTTCTTCCGCGGCATCGGCGTACGCATGTCGCAGGACGGTAGCGGTCTTGCATTCAAGGGCATGGTCGGAGAATGGCGTTCGCGCAGAGCACGGCCTTCATTGACGGGCATTGTCGAGGAGTGCTTTGCGCCATCGCGTTTTGCGATCCAGCGTGCGCGGCCTGTGCCTCCAGCGATATTCGCACGGGCCACCGGATATGCGGTCGTGAATGCACAGGGCTTGCGTTACCGGTCGGTCGGGTCTCTGGCGGTCTTCCTGGGAAGTTGCATGGTCTGCGAACGCATCGACAGATGATTTCAAGCGGCTGGATCATCGACTCGACGTGAGAGATACGTCGCTATCGCATGATTTCGTCGCTGTGCAAACGCTTCCGGCATGGATCCCCGCCTTCGCGGGGATGACGGGTCGAAACGTTCTGAGGCGGCTGCGACCTCTTCCGAACTCCCCGCCATTGTGCGAGGGAGGAGGCAGACCTCACGCCTTCGCCAGAATGACGAGTGCAAGCAGGTCCCTCCGCACGCTGTGCGTGCGTTCGGGATGACAGTGAAAAGCGTCGCGACTTGCGTCGCTCCCACGGAGGCGACGGTTTGCTGCCGGAGTATTGGCGGCTGAGGCGCTTGTGCAAGCACGTATTGCGCGTTGCGATTACAAGCTCGGCAGGATCACTCGCGCGGCTCCGTGCACGCCGCCGCGCGCGCCAGCATCAGGTCGCGGTCGCGCGCGTTGGCCGCGAGCGATGCAGCGCGTTCGAAGGCGTCGCGGGCTTCGTCGCGGCGCGCGAGTTGTTCGAGAAGATCGCCGCGTACCGCGTACAGCAGGCCGTAGTCGCGCAGCTGCGCCGCATCGCACAGCGCGTCGACCAGCGGCAGCGCGAATGCCGGACCCTGCGCCTTGCCGATGGCGACTGCGCGGTTGAGTTCCACCACCGGCGACGGCAGCACCTGCGCCAGCACCGCATACAGCGCGGCGATCCGCGCCCAGTCGGTGTCGCCGGCGCGGGTCGCGCGGGCGTGGCAGGCAGCGATCGCGGCCTGCAGCGCGTACAGCCCGCGCGCGCCGCCGAGTTGCTGCGCCCGCGTCAGCGCCTGCAGCCCGCGCTGGATCTGCAGGCGATCCCAGCGCGCGCGATCCTGTTCCAGCAGCAGCACCGGGCTGCCGTCGGCGGCGACCCGCGCCTTCGTCCGCGAGGCCTGCAATTCCATCAGGGCGAGCAGTCCCAGCGCTTCGGATTCGGCAGGCAGCAGACCCACCAGCATGCGCCCCAGCCGCAGCGCCTCCTCGCACAGCGAGGGGCGCATCCAGTCTTCGCCGGAGCTGGCGGCGTAGCCTTCGTTGAAGATGAGGTAGATCGCTTCCAGCACCGCGTCGAGGCGGTCCGCCAGCTCGGCCTTGCGCGGCACTTCGAACGGCACCTGTTTCTCGGCGAGCGTGCGCTTGGCGCGGACGATGCGCTGCGCCACGGTCGGTTCCGGTTGCAGGAATGCGCGCGCGATCTCGGCGGTGGTCAGGCCGCCGAGCAGGCGCAGGGTCAGCGCGACCCGCGATTCCAGCGGCAGCACCGGATGACAGGCGGCGAACACCAGCCGCAGCAGATCGTCGCCGATGTCGTCGTCCGCATGCTCGTCCGCGCGATCGTGGGTCATGTCGGTTCCGTGCAGCTGAAGTTCCAGTCCGTACTCGGTCTGCTTGTCCGCATGCAGCGCGCGCTGCCGCAGGTGATCGATGGCGCGGCGCTTGGCCGCGGCCATCAGCCATGCCGCCGGGTTGTCCGGCACGCCGTCGGCCGGCCAGTGCTCCAGCGCCGCGACCAGGACATCCTGCGCCAGCTCCTCGGCGATCGCCACGTCGCCGGTCGTGCGCGCGATGCGCGCGACCAGCCGCGGCGATTCCATCCGCCACAGGGCATCGAGAGTGCGTCGGGTGCGGTCGTCGGTCATCGGCGGCATCACACCACTGCATGCACCGCGCCGGCAAGCGCGCTCGGCCTGCGCATCGCAAGTGCGATCAAAGACTGACGATGGGTTTGAAACCGCCCCAGAACATGCGCTTGGCGTCGAACGGCATGCGCTTGGGGTCCATCATCGACGATAGCCGCGGGTCGGCCATCACCAGCTTGTTGACCTTGTCGCGATGCGCGCGCGACTTGTAGACGATCCACGAGAACACGACGACTTCGTCGGGTTTCAATTTTACCGCCTGCGGGAAAGACGTCGATTTGCCGGGCTGCACATCGTCGGCCACGCATTCGACGTATTCGATCGCGCCGTACTCCTTCCAGATCTTGCCGGCCTTGCGGGCCATCTTTCGATACGCATCCAGGTTCTTCTGTGGCACGGGCAGCACGAAACCGTCGACATAGTGCATGGCATCTTCCTCGGGTTGGGTCGGGTATTGCGGCCGTTGTGATCCGCTGGCGCGATCGCGGGCATGCAGCGGATCAGGCCGCGGGCATCGCGGACTCGTCCATCCAGAAGACTTCCCACTGGTGGCCGTCGAGATCCTCGAAGGCGTGCTGATACATGAATCCCAGGTCGTTGGCCGGCGTGGGTGCTGCGGCGCCGGCCGCGACCGCCTTGGCCACCATCGCATCCACTTCTTCGCGCGATTCGCACGACAGCGCCAGCAGCACTTCGGTGGCGGCGCGGGCGTCGGCGATGGGCTTCTTCGTGAAGCCGGCGAAGAACGGCTCGACCAGCAGCATCACCTGGATATGCTCCGAGATCACCAGGCAAGTGGCGTTCTCGTCGGTGAATTTGGGATTGAAGCCGAAGCCGAGCGCGGTGAAGAACGCGACGGTGCGGTCGAGATTTTCGACCGGCAGATTGACGAACAGTTGCCGGGGTTTCGATGGATTCGATGTCGATGGGCTGGACATGGCTCAGACCTCCTTCATGCAGTTGATCATCCACGGCTTGCCGAAACGGTCGGTAAAGGACCCCCAGCGGATCGCCCAGAACGTTTCCTGCAGCGGCATTTGCACCTCGCCGCCCGCGGACAGCGCGGCGAAGATGCGCTCGGCGTCCTCGGGCGTGTCCACGTTGATGTTGACGCAGGTGCCTTGGCCCGACGGGCTGTGCGGCGGCGGGCCGTCGGCGCCCATCAGCACGGCGCCGTCCGCTTCCAACAGGGTGTGCATGATCAGGTT
Source organism: Lysobacter sp. (assembly GCA_043754745.1). GTDB lineage: Bacteria > Pseudomonadota > Gammaproteobacteria > Xanthomonadales > Xanthomonadaceae > Lysobacter_I. The sequence goes on along the minus strand of JAYUUH010000317.1, from coordinate 2,977 downwards.
GTGGCTGTCGGCCGGCATCTCGGCTGCCATCGGCGAATCGCCGTAGGTCATACGCATCTTGATGTCGCCCTTGAATACCTCGCGATAGACATCGAAGGCGGCGCGGCAGTTGCCGTTGAAATTGAGGTAAGCGATGAATTGCATCGGGAATCTCCTGAGTTTCGAGCTGGAGCGTTGGAATCGACGTGCCGTTTGTGGTGCGGAATGCGGAGCAGCTCAGTCGCCGGGACGTTTCGTGGCCTTGAGCAACGCCACGATCGCCATTGCATGGCCATGGCCGAGCGCGAAGTCGCGCTTGAGCCAGGCGATGATGTCGCCGGCCTTCACGCCCGCCTTCAGGCCGTCGCCATCGGCGAAGCCCTTCGCGGCGGCGAGGCGCTGAAATTGCTCGGGGCCGTGTCCGGTCCTGGCCTGGATGTTGTCGAGGTATGCCTGGAAGGACATCGGGTGGGTCTCCTGTTCACGACTCGGGCGAAAGACGGGCGCGCAGCCGGTCTTCCTGCTCGCGCAGTTCGGGGGTGAAGGCTTCGCCGTAATCGTCGGCCTCAAACAGCGGGCGGATCTCGATCTCGCTGGGGCCGGGATGCGGGTTCGGACAGCGCCGGACCCATTCGATGGCTTCGTCCAGCGAGCGCACCTGCCACAGCCAGAAGCCTGCGATCAGGTCCTTCGTTTCGGCGAAGGGGCCGTCGATCACCCGCCGCTGCGCGCCGTCGAATTGCACCCGCGCGCCCTGCGAGGTGGGCTTCAAGCCTTCGCCGGCCAGCATCACGCCCGCATTGACCAGGTCTTCGTTGAAGTGGCCCATCGCGGCCAACAGTTCCTCACCGGGCATGACGCCGGCCTCGGAATCGGCGGTGGCCTTCACGATCACCATGACTTTCATTGTCGTTCTCCTGAATGGAAGGGGCGGCGGCCCGACCGCTGTACTGGCCTTGGCCGCCCATACCCATGACGACGAACGGCGAGGCGCGGAATCGACACGCGCCCGGAAATATTTTTTCGGCGCGCTGGGGCATCATGGTCCAGCCGTCCTGCCACGAGGAATGAGGATGCAATACCTGTTGCTGGTCTACACCGATCCCGAGTTGATGGCGGCCCTGCCGCCGGCGGAATACGACCGCCTGATGCACGGCTGCATCACCCATGCCGACGCACTGCGCGACGGCGGCTGCCTGCTCGGTTCGCAGCAGCTGGAAGCACCCAGCGACGCGCGCACCGTGCGCGTGCGCGAAGGCGCGGCGCGGGTGACCGACGGCCCCTTCGCCGAAACCAAGGAAGTGCTGGCCGGCTTCAATCTGATCGAAGCCGACAGCCTCGAGGAAGCGGTGCGGATCGCCCACGAATTCCCGTGGATCCGGTTCGGCAGCATCGAGGTGCGGCCGGTGCGCGATTTCGATGCGGTGCGCCGGCGCGTGGGGGCCTGATCGTCCGTCGCGCCCGCGCGTCCGAACCCGGAGCGCGATTCAGTTCGACAGCACCTTGAGGATCTGCAGCGCGATCCTGCGCTTGTGCGCGGGCAGTTTGCGGAAACGCAGCAGCGCCTCGCTTTCGCTCGCGTCCTGGGCGCAGTCTTCGCGCACGATCGCCGGCGCCGCTTCCGCGCCGTCGCAGCGGCTGGGGCCGCGGCCGGTGCCCAGCCACTCCACGCAGGTGCCGGTCTCGATCGCGATCTGGATCAGGTGATGCATGCTCGGCGAGGTGCCGAGCGGGTGTTCCCACTGGGTCACGGCGCTGCGTTTCACGCCGATCCGGCGCGCGAGTTCGGCCTGGGTGAGCTGCGCCGCCAGCCGTGCCTTGCGGATGCAGGTGGGGAGTGCGTGCATGCGGAAGCCTCGTCCTGATCGGCGCCGCCGCCGCGGCTTCGCCCGGCGACCGTGCCCTGTGCATCGACGTATCCGTGACCGTCGCACCCGGCAGACGACCGGGACTGCCGCAGACGGCATGTTGTCCGGTTTCGCTTTCCGCAGCCCCATGCGGCTGATGCGGACCGGCATTCATGGCAAACGGAAAGCCGTGCTTGACGCGGACGGCGGCCATCGCGACCGCGGCCGCGGCCTGCGGCGGCGCATTCCCGCGTCTAATCCAGAGTCCGGGATACTGCGGGCCGCCCCAGGGGAGGGCGGATGAAGCGCATAGGGAGCGCGGAGACAAGGTTGCCGAGTGCGCACATCGCGCAAGCGCGGCGCCGGCCACACTAAAGGACACGACAGGATGTTGCGCATCTGGTTGTTCGGTTCCCTCTGCGTCGCCAACGATGCCGCCGGCGAGCGGATCACGGCGGTCTCCGGCCGTTGCGGCAGCCTGCTGGCCTATCTGGCCTTGGGCCGCGGCCGCTATTTCAGTCGCACCGAACTGCTCGGCACGCTGTGGCCGGAGCGGATGGCGTCGATGACCGCCGGCTCCTTCAACACCGCGCTGTGGCGCCTGCGCCGGCTGGTCGAATGTGCGCCGTTCCAGCACGGCGAACTGATCGCCAGCGACCGCCGCGGCGCGATCGGGCTGAACGGTTCACAGGAGGTCTGGCTCGACATCGAGGAATTCGAACGCCGGATCGCGTCCGGCCTGAGCCGGCCGATCGAGCAATTGGGCGACGCCGAGATCGCGGATCTGCGTACCGGCGTCGCGCTGTACAAGTCCGACATCCTGATGGAGTTCACCGACGACTGGGCGCTGCGCGAGCGCGAGAAGCATCGTCGCCACTATCTCAATGCGCTGTGGCGGCTGATGCAGCTGTGCACGATCCGCCGCGAATACGGCGAGGGCATCCGCTACGCGCAGTCGATCCTCGACTGCGACACGCTGCGCGAGGACGTGCATCGCGAACTGATGCAGTTGTTCGTGCTCAGCGGCCAGCGCGCGCAGGCGCTGCGCCAGTTCGAGACCTGCCGCGACATGCTGCGTCGCGAGCTGGCGATCCAGCCCATGCGCGAAACCCTGGCGCTGTATCGGCAGATTGCCGACAGCGCGATCGGCG
>JAYUUH010000316.1:0-12462 GCA_043754745.1 Lysobacter sp. | reverse complement strand
CGTGTCGTCCGCCCAGGTTACGGCTTTTTCGCCGGGCAGCAATTGTCCGGTCGCGCAAACGAAGGTCCAGTCGCTCACGGTTGTGGCTCCAGTGTTTTTTCGAGGATCTCGAACTGCAGGTCGTCGCGCTTCGGCAGGCCGTAGCGCGGGTCGCCGTACGGGAACGGTTTCTTGATGCCGGTGCGGGCATAGCCGCGACGTTCGTAGTACGCGATCAATTCTTCGCGGCTGTCGATCACGGTCATGCGCATGCGTGCGCAGCCCAGCGTGTCGCGTGCGATGCGCTCGGCTTCCGCCAGCACGAGCTTGCCGATGCCGTCGCCCTGCAGGTCGGGATCGACCGAAAACATGCCGAAATAGCAGGTAGCGATGCCGTCGTCGGCGGCTTGTTCCGAGATGTTCGCGCAGGCGACCAGACGCGCCCGATCCTCGTCGCCGCTGTCGGTCGCCAGCAGGATCAGGCTGCCCGGGGTCTCCAGATCCGTACGCAACATCTGCGCATCGATGCGCTGGCCATCGAGCAGATCCGCTTCGGTGGTCCAGCCCTGGCGGCTGGCATCGCCGCGATACGCGGCGGTGACCAGAGCGATCAGCGCCGGAATATCGTCGTGGGTGGCGGTGCGGAAACTGAGCATGACGGTCAAACGGGCCATTCCTTCGATGAGCATGCCTTCAATGGGCGATGTCGTGCGCGACGGCGGAGATCAGCCGAGCAGGCGACGGACTTTGACGAGGGCGGCGATGAAGCGTTCGATCTCCTCGTGCGTGTTGTAGAACGCGAACGAGGCGCGGCAGGTCGCGGCGACGCCGTAGAACCGCATCAGCGGATGCGCGCAATGATGGCCCGAGCGCACCGCGACGCCTTCCAGGTCCAACAGCGTCGCCAGGTCGTGCGCATGCGCGCCGTCGACCAGGAAACTGATCACTGCCGCTTTTTCCGGGGCGCTGCCGAGGATGCGCAGGCCTTCGATGCGCTGCAGGGCTTCGGTGGCGTGCGCCAGCAGTTCGGCTTCGCGCGCTTCGATCTCGCGCATGCCGATCGCGGAGAGATAATCGACCGCTGCGCCGAGGCCGATGTGGCCGGCGATGTTCGGCGTGCCCGCTTCGAAACGATGCGGACCGTCGTTGAAGGTCGTGCCTTCGAAGCGCACTTCCCTGATCATTTCGCCGCCGCCAAGAAACGGCGGCATCGCTGCGATGTGTTCGCGACGCGCCCACAGCGCGCCGGTGCCGGTCGGGCCGCACATCTTGTGGCCGGTGATCGCGTAGAAATCGCAACCGAGCGCAGGCACGTCGAGCACGCGATGCGGCGCGGCCTGCGAGCCGTCGATCACGCTGACAATGCCGCGACGTCGCGCTTCGCGACAGATCTCGCGCACCGGGTTGACCGTGCCCAGGACGTTGCTGACGTGGCTCAGGCCGAGAATCCTCACCTCCGGCGTCATCGCCGCGTACAGCGCATCGAGGTCGAGGGTGCCGTCCTCGCGGATTTCAGCGACCTTGATCGTCGCGCCGGTGCGTTCGGCGACGAGCTGCCACGGCACGATGTTGGCGTGATGCTCCATGCGGCTGAGCAGGATCGCGTCGCCGGCCTTCAGTCGCGGCAGCGCCCACGAGTATGCGACGAGATTGATCGCGAACGTGGTGCCGCTGCACAGCACCAGCTCGTCGCGATGCGCGCCGAGAAAACCGGCGAGCTTCGTCCGCGATGCTTCGTAGGCCTCGGTGGCCTCGGTGCCGAGCGCGTGCACCGCTCGGCTGACGTTGGCGTTGTGTCGGCGGAAGAAACCGTCGACTTTCTCGATGACCTGCGCCGGCTTCTGCCCGGTGTTGGCGGAGTCGAGATAGATCAGCGGTTTGCCGTGGACTTCGCGGGTCAGCAGCGGGAAATCGGCGCGGATCGCGTTCCAGTCGCGAGAGATGTCGATGGACTGGAAACTCATGCCGACGTAACCCGTGCGAGATGCGCGTCGAGCACGAGGGTCAGCGATTCGCGCAGCGCGGTGTCGTCGATGCCCGCCAGCACTTCGCGGCAGAATGCGGCGGTAAGCAGCGCGCGCGCCTCGGCTTCGGGCAGTCCGCGCGTCCGCAGGTAGAACAGCGCGGTCGGGTCGAGCTGGCCGACGGTCGCGCCGTGCGCGGCCTGGACTTCGTCGGCATGGATGACCAGCACCGGCTGCGTATCGATCTCGGCCTGTGCCGACAGCAGCAGATTCTTGTTCGACAGATTGGCGTTGGCGCCATCGGCGCCTTCGCGGATGACGATGCCGCCGTGGAACACTGCGCGACCGCGACCCGCGCCGAGTCCGCGCCACAGCAGCGCGCAGGACGTGTTGCGGGCGATGTGTTCGATGCCGAGACGCGTATCGAGATGACGCTTGCCGTCGGCGAACAGCACGCCGTTCGCGGTGAGCGTCGCGCCTTCGCCTTCGAGGCGGACGTTCAATTCGTGGCGCGATAGTGCGGCGCCGAGTTCCAGGTCGGTGCGTCGATAATCGGAATCGCGCGCCAGCACCGCGTCGGTGCGCGCGAATGCGCTGGCGCCTTCGGCCTCGGCCTGAATGCGCACGTGGGTCAGGCGCGCGCGCTGGCCCAGATGCACATGGGCGACGTGGTTCGCGAGACCGCGATGCTCGCCAAGCGCGATGTGATGCTCGACCAGATGCAGGGCGGCATCGTTGCGCAGGTCGATGAAGTGACGCAGATGCACGCCGCTGTCCTGCTTCGTACCGCTGGCGACGAAGACCAGATGCAGGGTCGCGGCGGAGTCGCCCGCGACATGTTCGACCCGGACCACCGCACCTTCCTCCGACAGTGCGGCGTTGACCGCGGCGAATACCTCATCGGCGCCCCGATAGCGGCGGCCGAGGAAGTTGGCGTCGCGCGGCTCGCCCGTGCGCAGCACCTGCGACAACGGCTGCGCATCGATGCCGTGCGGCGTGGTCGCGACGTCGCTGTGTTCGGAACAGTAGAGGCCATCGATGAAGACCATGCGTGGCGCAGGCACCGATGCCAGTCGTTCATGAAGCTTGGCTGTGTCGATCGATACGCGTTGGCTGAGCCCATCCGGTGCGGGAACGAAGGCGCGCCGTTCCATCGCACGCAGTTGCGTATATTTCCAGGCTTCGCTGCGCGGCCCGGGCAGGCCGTCGCGCAGCGCAGCATCCAGGGCTTCGCGGCGGTGCGCGCCGAGACCCGCGGCATCGCGCTGGGCGAGTCCGTCGAACGCGGCGGCGAACGAGTCGAGCAGTGCGCTCATCGTGCCGCCGACTCCGGCGTCACGCGATTCCTGATCCACGCGTAGCCGTGTTCTTCCAGCGCCAGCGCCAGTTCCGGGCCGCCGGTTTCGACGATGCGACCATCGGCCAACACATGCACGACGTCTGGTTTGATGTAATCGAGCAGCCGCTGATAGTGGGTGATGACCACGAACGCGCGATCCGGGCTGCGCAGCGCGTTCACGCCGTCGGCAACCGCCTTCAGCGCGTCGATATCGAGGCCGGAGTCGGTCTCGTCCAGGATCGCCAGTTTCGGCTCCAGCACCGCGAGCTGAAAGATCTCGTTGCGCATTTTCTCGCCGCCGCTGAAACCCTCGTTGACGCCGCGGTGCAGCAGCTCGTCCTTCAGATGCAACACCGCCAGCTTCTCGCGCACCAGTTTCAGGAACTGCATCGAATCCAGCTCGCCTTCGCCGCGGGCCTTGCGCTGCGCGTTGAGCGCGCTGCGCAGGAAGTAGGTGTTGTTCACGCCCGGGATCTCGACCGGATACTGGAACGCGAGGAAGACGCCGAGCGCGGCGCGTTCCTCGGGTTCGAGCGCCAGCAGGTCCCGTCCTTCGAACGACACCGTGCCCGCGCCGATCTCGTAGCCCTCGCGGCCGGCGATGATGTTGCCGAGCGTGGATTTTCCGGCGCCGTTCGGGCCCATGATGGCGTGGACTTCGCCGGGCTTCACGTCGAGCGTGAGCCCTTTGAGGATGTCTTTGCCGGCGACGCTGGCGTGGAGGTTGTCGATCTTCAACATGTTCGGGTCTTCATGCCTTGCGGCGATTGGTGGAAGGGCCGGCTGCGCCGCACTCAGGTGCAGGCGCCTTCCCAGGCCAGGGTGCGGCGCGGCGCGCCGGTTCCAGCGATGTCGTAGCACTGCTCGTATTCGGATTTGGCGAACGTCGGCAGTTCGGGGCAATCGATCAGCGGCGCGTCCAACGCAGCGGCAGGCGCGCTGTCCAGTACGCCGATCGCGCCGGTCGGATCCGTCCAGAAAGCGCCGTCGTCGCCGGTACGGAATTGCAGGCGGTCGCCGTCCAGGCCGACCACCACCGCTTCGTAGGGCTTGCCCCAGCGTTTGATTTCCTTGCCGGTCGCGTCGAATTCGACGACGAAATCGGGCAGCAGGATCGCATCGGTCATCGGTATCGTCGCGACCTTCGCCACCGGCGTACTGCCGCACGGGCCGTCTTCGAACCGCACGATGCGCGGGTCCTGCGAGCCTTCCTTGCCCTGGAAGGTGAAGGCGAATTCGTAGCTCGGCGCGACGACGGGCGCAGGCGCCTCCGCCGGCGACGGTGCGGGCGCCGGCGCGGTCGGCGCAGGCGTTGCCGCCGGTGTCGGTGTCGGTGCGTCTTTCGACGGTTCGCACGCGGTCAGCGCGAGGGCTGCGATGCAGGCGATCAATAGCGGCTTCATCACGTGAGTCCTGTCGTTGGTCGGTGTGTGCTGCATGGTCGGTCCTTCGTCTTCAGTCTTCGGTCGCTTTCGACCAGCGCAGCAGTCCCCAGGCGGCGAACAGCGCCCAGACCGTTTCGAGGACCACGAACGGCATGAAGCGCACCAGCCACGCGGAATAGCCGCAGAGCAGGGCGCCGATCATGTTCATCGCCAGGAACGGGCGCGAGTGTTCGGACATCATCCGGCGCTGATTCAGCACGAAGGCGATCAGCAGGGTGCCGACGCCGATCGTGCCGATGAAATCGCTAAGGGTCATGCGGTGTCTCCAGTCAGTTCCCGCAGTGCTGCGAGGGTGTCGTCGCGGCGCGGCCACGGCACGAACAGATGGTCGTGGTAGTACGCCGAGACCGCGTTGCAGGGTATGTCGCGTGCGGCGAGGGCCGCGGCGATCGCCGCCATCATGCCGACCGCTTCGAGGCTGGAGTGGATGCGCAGGGTGATCTGCGCCCAGAGCGGCTCGTCCGCGGAGGCGTCGACTGCAGACTCGTCGACGACCATGATCGTGGTGATGCCTTCATGCTCGCGGAAGGACATGATCGCGTCCGCCGGAACGGAAACGTCCGCGGCCTGCGAACGGATCGCGCGCGGCTGCGCCGCCAGCTCGGGCGCGAGCCCGCCCAGCAGCCGCCGCAGATCGGTTTCGCCGATGCTCGTCGCATTCATCCGACCGAACCTTCGAGCGAGACTTCCAGCAGTTTCTTCGCTTCCACCGCGAATTCCATCGGCAGTTCGCGGAACACCGTCTTGCAGAAACCGTCGACGATCAGCGACACCGCGTTTTCTTCGGAAATCCCGCGGCTGCGGCAATAGAACATCTGGTCGTCGCTGATCTTCGAGGTGGTGGCTTCGTGTTCGACGGTCGCGCTGGGGTTCTTCACTTCGATGTACGGAAACGTATGCGCGCCGCAGCGCTTGCCGATCAGCAGGCTGTCGCATTGGGTATGGTTGCGCGCGCCGTCGGCGCCGCGCTCCACTTTCACCAGCCCGCGATAGGTATTCTGGCCGCGGCCGGCGCTGATGCCCTTGCTGACGATCTTCGACTTGGTGCGCTTGCCGATGTGGATCATCTTGGTGCCGGTGTCGGCTTGCTGGCGGTGATGGGTCAGCGCGACCGAGTGGAATTCGCCGGTGGAATCGTCGCCCAGCAGCACGCAGGACGGATATTTCCAGGTGATCGCCGAGCCGGTCTCGACCTGGGTCCAGCTGATCTTGCTGCGCGCGCCGCGGCATTCGCCGCGCTTGGTGACGAAATTGTAGATGCCCCCAATCCCATTTTCGTCGCCGGGATACCAGTTCTGCACCGTCGAATACTTGATCTCGGCATCGTCCAGCACCACCAGTTCGACCACCGCCGCGTGCAGCTGGTTTTCGTCGCGCATCGGCGCGGTGCAGCCTTCGAGATAGCTGACGTAGGATTATTCCTCGGCGATGATCAGCGTGCGCTCGAACTGACCGGTGTTGATCGCGTTGATCCGGAAGTAGGTGCTGAGCTCCATCGGGCAGCGCACGCCCTTGGGAATGAACACGAAACTGCCGTCGGAAAACACCGCGGCGTTGAGCGCCGCGAAATAGTTGTCGCCGGCCGGCACCACGCTGCCGAGGTACTGGCGGACCAGTTCCGGATGGTCGTGCAGGGCTTCGGACATCGAACAGAAGATGATGCCTTTCTCGGCCAGTTCCTTGCGGAAGGTGGTGCCGACGCTCACCGAGTCGAACACCGCGTCCACCGCCACGCCGGCCAGCCTCGCGCGTTCGTGCAGCGGCACGCCGAGTTTGTCGTAGGTGTCGAGGAGTTCCTGCGGCACGTCGTCGAGCGAGGCGTACTTGGCTTTCGGCGCCGAGTAGTAGCTGATCGACTTGAAATCGATCGGCGCGATGTCGAGCTTGGCCCAGTGCGGCGGCGTCATCGTCAGCCAGTGGCGATACGCGGCGAGCCGCCATTCGGTCATCCACTCGGGCTCGTTCTTTTTCGCCGACAGGAAACGGACCACGTCTTCGTCGAGGCCCGGCGGCAGCGTCTCGGACTCGATGTCGGTGACGAACCCGGCGTCGTAGCGACGGCCGAGCTGTTCGAGGATCCCAGCGTTCTGGACGGGCGCCGCGCCCGGATTCGGCGGCGGCGCATCGGCCTGGGGGGCAATGACGGTCATCGTGGTTCTCAGTTGGCCGACAGCGAAACGGGAATGGTCTTGCGCGCATCCGTCGCGGGCGTGGGCAGGATCATGTCCGCCAGGGTCACGCGACGCAGGGCGTCGGCGACCACATCGTTGATCCGCCGCCAGTTGGCGCGGGCGTTGCAGGAGTGCTCGATCCCGCAGTGCCCCTCATCGACGCTGCACTCGGTCATCGCCAGCGGCCCTTCCATCGCTTCCACGATGTCGACCAGCGAGATCTCGCCGGGCGGGCGGGCCAAACGGTAGCCGCCGGCAGCGCCGCGGAACGCCTGCACCAGCCCGGCCTGGGCCAACGGCTTCAGCACCTTGGCCACCGTCGGCGGCTCCAGGCCGGCGCGTTCCGCCAGCCCGGTCGCGCTGAGCACGGTATCCGGCGCGTTGGCCAGCACGATCAGCACGACGCTGGCGTAGTCGGTGAGTTTGGTGACGCGAAGCATGGCTGGTCCGGGCGCCGGATGGCGGCTCGATTCAAACAGGACCGAAATTGTACGCTTTCGACCGACGGAGCTCAATCCTTGCGCTTCCGTCGATGTTGGAGCGTTGTCTGGCGTGGGCGGTCCGGGCCCGCACCGAGCGCTCGAACCCGTGCTGCACGCCCGTCGCGCGCGCAGGCAAATAGGCCATAATCGTCATCCACGCATCAGCCCGCGGGAACCGTTCACGCCATGCCGAAGAAGAAGATCGTCGCCCGCTTGTCGCCCATCCACGGCAACGGCGTGTTCGCCGACGAATTGATCCGCAAGGGCGAGCGCATCGTGCGCTACAAGGGCGAAGTGCGCAGCCACGCCCAGGTCGACGAAGCCTATGCGGACATCGACGAGAACGGCCATACCTTCCTGTTCACGCTCAACGACGATTACGTGATCGACGCCAACGTCGACGGCAACGTCGCGCGCTGGATCAACCACAGCTGCGCGCCCAACTGCGAGGCGGTGCTGGAAGAGAACGTCAAGGGCAAGCCGCGCAAGGACAAGGTCTTTATCGAGGCCATCCGCGACATCCAGCCTGGCGAAGAACTGACCTACAACTACGGCATCGTGCTGGCCGAGCGGCATACCGCCAAGATGAAGAAAATCTGGGGATGCAAATGCGGCGCGAAGAAATGCACCGGGACCATGCTGCAGCCGAAAAGCTGAGGCCGGCGGCGGCATTCCGCCAAAGTCCGCACACCGGGCGCGTGACAGAGGATACGGCGCGGCGAAAGTTCCCATGACTTAAGACAGTCGTCGCAGTGGGGCGGTTGGCGCAGGATGCGCGCAACTTCTTAACAGGATGCGGCCATGCGCGCCTTGCTCCTCGCTGCGGTCGTCTCGACACCCGTACCGGCGCTCGCCCTCGACATCGACGGCAGGATCGACCCTGTGGAATGGTCCGGCGCGCAGCGCGTCGACGACTTCCGCATGACCCAGCCGCTCACCCGCGAGCCCGGCCGGCACGCCACCGAGGCCTGGTACATGGCCACCGCCGATGGCCTGGCGGTCGCGTTCCGGAACCTGCAGCCGGCGGACGTTCCGCGCACCCGGCAGCGCTTCCAGCGCGACAACAACGGCAACGTCGACCGGGTCAATGTCTACGTCGACTTCGACGGCGATGGCCGCAGCGGCTACAACTTCATGGTCGCGCTGTCGGACGACATCGCCGACAGCACGATCAGCAACGAAACCCAGTTCAACGGCGACTGGGATGGCAACTGGTCGCATGCGGTGTCCGAAGACGACAACGGCTGGTCGGCCGAGATGCTGATTCCGTGGCACATCGCGCCGATGCGCAGCGGCGACGGCGAAACGCGCACGATCGGTCTCGCGCTCGACCGCGTGGTCGGCGACAGCAACGAGCGCATGACCTGGCCGGCGATCAGTTTCAACGATCAGCGCTACCTCAGCGCTCTGAACAAGGTCAAGGTACCGCGGTTCAGCCAATCGCTGCTGGCGATCACGCCGTATGTCGTCGGTCTGTACGACAACGTCGACGGCAAGGCCGATGTCGACGCCGGCGTCGATCTCTTCTGGAAGCCGAACGGCCAGTTCCAGCTCAGCGCGACGCTGAATCCGGACTTCGGCCAGGTCGAGAGCGACGGTATTGTCGTCAACTTTGGCGCGATCGAAACCTTCTTCGGCGACCGGCGTCCGTTCTTCACCGAGAACCAGGGTTATTTCGAAGTCCCCTTCGGTTCGCTCGGCAACGCGCAGCAGTTGATCTACACCCGGCGCGTCGGCGCGCGCGCGGACGACGGCAGCGGTTCGGGCGACGTCACCGCTGCGGTCAAGATCAACGGCAGCGCCGGCGGTTTCGGCTACGGCGTGTTCGCGGCCACCGAAGGCGACAGCGTCGGCCGCGATTTCTATGCGCTGCGCGCGACCCGCGGGTTCCAGGGGCAGAGCGTCGGCGCGATGGTAACCCACGTGAACCGCCCGTTCCTCGACCGCGAGGCGACCGTACTTTCGCTCGATCACCAGTGGGCGCCCAATGCGCAGTGGAACATCCGCACCAACGTGGTCGGCTCCAGCGTCGACCAGCGCGGCGAGACCGTGCGCGACTCCGGCGCGCAGGTGCGCATCGACCACGACATCGGCGCCGGCTGGCGGCAGCAGCTGTATCTGCTGCACACCGGCGGCGATCTGCAGCTCAACGATTTGGGGTTCCTCGACCGCAACAATTACAACTACGGCCGCTATGAGGTGTCGCGGCGCTTCGCCTCGCTGCCGGAGACATCGCCGTACGCTTCGCACAACTGGCGGGCCGCCGCGTCGCGCCGCACCAACGACAACGGCGTGCACATCGGCGATGCGTTCGCGATCAGCCGCGGCAGCGAGCGCCGCGACGGCGGCAATCAATTTCTGGAGATCGCGGGCTGGACGCCCGGCCACGACGATCTGATCACGCGCGGCAACAGCGTGGTCGATCATCCGGGCCGGCTGTACGGATTCGCCGAGCGCTTCTTCCCGAAGAAGCAGCACTGGTCGCTCTACGGCAATCTGCGCTACAGCGCCGATGGCCTGGGCGGTATCGACCGCGGCGCATGGAGCGTCTATCTGGAGCCGACGTATGCGGTCAACGACAACCTCAGCTTCTTCCTGGGGATGGAACTGCTGCGCAACCCGGACTGGTCGATCTGGGATCGCGCCACTGAGCGCCTCGTCACCTATGGTCAGGGCCAGGCGTTTCTCAATGCCGGCACGGTCTGGCTGATCGACAGCAAGCAGGAGCTGCGCGTTCGGCTTGAAGCGCTGGGCCTGGACGCCGAGGCCAAGCGCGCCTGGGTCGTCGCGCCCGACGGCGCGCCGGTGCGCAACAACGATCCGACCGACAGCTTCGCGCTGCGCAATCTCGGTTTCCAGGTGCGGTACCGCTACGAATTCGCGCCGCTGTCGTATCTGTATTTCGCATACGTGCGCGGCGGTTCGCTGTTCGATGCCGGCGCCGGCCCGTATTCGGTCGGCGACGAATTCAGTGGCGCGTTCGACCTGCGCGACAGCGAGCAACTGCTGGTGAAACTGTCTTATCGCTTCGAGATCTGAGTCGGGACAATCTGAGTCGAGATCCGAGCCTGGAATCGGCCGCGCCGGTCATGCACGGTGCAGCGCGATGGATCTGGCCGATCATTTGTCGAGCTTGATCACCACGCGACCGTTCTGGATCAGGGTACCGGCGATGCGTCGCGAACCGAGCGTCTCCAGCGCGTCCTGGTCGAGCTTGTAGACCGGTTCGCTGCGGGCGTAGTCGCGCAGCCAGCCGTTGATGAGGTCGCGGCCTGTGGCGTTCATGCGGCTGCCGATCAGCGGCAGCTCCGCCGATTCGAGTTCGGGTTCTTCCAGATACAGTGCATTGCTGGCCGCGTCGTAGCGCAGGCCGCTGGTGACCGCGATATGCCCCGCGGGCTTGTCGCTACGCAGGCCCAGGCCGTCGATGCCGATATCGAAATCCAGATGCAGGCGGGTGCTGTCGGGCGGGATCGCGACCTGCGGATTGCTGACGCTGAGCTTGAGCAGGCCGCCGAGTTGATCGTAGTGCTGCGGATAGTGTCGATCGAGATACGCCTGCAACTGCGGCGCGGTGAACGCGACCTGGTTGCTCAGCAGAGCGCTCGCGGTGTTCAGCGCGCCGCAGCCCGGCAGGATCGCGATGGCGGCGACTGCAACGAAGAGGGCGACAATGATCAGGAAAGAGTAGCGGCGCGTGTTCGTCGTGGACATATCGGTCATGGCGGGCTTGTGGGCGTTGAGCGTAGCTTAGGCGAAGGCCATGAATGGCGGGTGATGTCTTGCCGGTCGCCGGTTGCGGTGGGCGCGCTTATCCGACGCCGAGAGCGTGCTTGCGCTGCGCGGTGTAGCGCCACCAGGGCCGCGCCGGCGCGCCGTTCATGAAGTCGATGGCGGCGAGGAAGACATCGATGACGCAGGGGTCGTGGCGGACGCCGGTGATCGCGCAGAGCCGACGGTACAGTACGTAGGCATCGCATTGGGCCAGTTCCGCGGGCGAGCGCAGGTCCAGCGTCTCGAAATCGCCCGCGGTGGCGGGGCCGACGTTCGGGATGTCGGTGAAGCGGCGGACTTCGGAGGCGCAGGTCGCTTTCGCCATGAGACATGTCCTGATGGAAGGGATGCGCGATACGCGAAACAAAAAAGCCGGATTCCCAAGGAAACCCGGCTTTTCGTGTACCGCTGCGGACGAACCAGCAGCGATGGCGACGGCCGAACGACTCAGGCCGTGGCGGCGTCCTTGAGCTTCTTCATCGGACGGACCTTGACCTTCACCGTGGCCGGCTTGGCGGCGAAAGTGGTTTCCTGACCGGTGAACGGATTGATGCCCTTGCGCTTCGGCTTGGCGGCCACGCTGACCGAGGTGACCTTCAGCACGCCCGGCAACACGAACATGCCGGCGCCTTTCTTGCCGATGGAGGCGTGGATCGCGCCTTCGAGCGCGGCCATCACGGCGCGCACGTCCTTGGCGGCGACTTCGGTGGCGGCGGCGATGTGCGCGACCAGCGCGGACTTGCTCATTACTTCTTTGATCGGCTTCGGCGCGGCCGGCTTGGCAGCAGCCTTCTTCGCGGCGGCTTTCTTTTTCGTTGCCATGAGAATTTGTTTTCCTCGTCGGATGGTTGAACTGTGTCTGGACCGGTACGAGCCGGCATGCGCACTGTAGGCCAAGGTCGTGCCGTCGCCAAGCCCCTGTAAGGCTTTTTTCAGGCTTTTTTCCGCTGATTTACGACGAAGGACGGCGTATTCGCGGATATCGGGCCGGAATCCGGGCTCGAGCGCTTCCTGGAAGCGGAAAAAACGGCATTCGCCGCGCGCAGCGGACAGCATGCGCGATGCATGGTGGAACTCAGCGGCGGGCGCATCCGATCGGTCGCAATCGCGACAGCGCCGCGGCGGCGGACCATTCCGGGCCGGTTTTTCCGAGCTTTTCGACGGTTTGCGCATAGCGCTGCTCGAAGCGTTCGCGATTGCAGAATGGGTCGAACCAGCTCGGGCCTTTCAACAGGGCGATCAACGCGAGACTTTCCTGCGGCTGCAGCTCTGCGAGCGGTACGCCGAAATAGAACTTCGCCGCCGCTT
>JAYUUH010000315.1:0-4104 GCA_043754745.1 Lysobacter sp. | reverse complement strand
CCCCATGCCTGCGCGGCGCGCAGGGCCGCGTATCGAGGCAGGGCCCCTGCAGGATCCACGGCAAGCCCTGCGCGATCCAGAGACCAGAGATTTCCAAGGAGTGTGACGATGCTGTCGAAAGAAGCCTTGAGCCAGATGACCCCGGAGCAGTTCCGGGCCTTGCGCCGCAAGGCGCAGGCCATTCCGGTGCAGCCGCGCGATGGCCAGGACTTCCCCGCGTCTTACGCCCAGCAGCGGCTCTGGTTCCTGTCGCAGATGGGCGCGTCCAGCGATGCGTATCACATCCCGCTGGGCGTGGAGCTGACCGGCGCGCTGGATCGCGATGCGCTGCAGTGGTCGCTGGACCGGCTGGTGGTGCGTCATGAGAGCCTGCGCACGACGTTCGCGGCAGTGGAAGGCGTGCCGTACCAGCGGATCGCCGCGCCGACGCCGTTCGTGCTGGTGCATCACGATCTGAGCGGCCTCGACGCGCCGTCGCAGCAGGCCGAACTGCGTTCGCTGCAGGTGCTGGAGGCCGACGCGCCGTTCGATCTGGAGCGCGGCCCGCTGCTGCGCGGCCGTCTGATCGCATTGGGTGATGCCCTGGACGAACGCCGCCACGTGCTGCTGCTGACGATGCATCACATCGTGTCCGACGGCTGGTCGATGGGCGTGCTGTCGCGCGAGCTGGAAGCGCTGTATTCGGCGCGGGTGCAGGGCGAAGCGGACCCGCTGCCGGCGCTGCCGGTGCAGTACGCCGATTACGCGGTCTGGCAGCGGCAACGGCTGCAGGGCGAACGTCTGGAGCGCGAGAACGGCTACTGGCGGGAAGCGCTGCGCGGCGCCCCGGCCCTGCTGGCGCTGCCGACCGACCGCAAGCGCCCGCAGGAGCAGGACTATCGCGGCGCGTTGCTCGAAATCGGCCTGGAGCCGGCGCTGACCCAGGCCCTGAAGGCGCTGAGCCTGAAGCTCGGCGCGACCCTGTACATGACGCTGCTGGCGGCCTGGGCGGTGGTGATCTCCCGGCTCTCGGGGCAGACCGACGTGGTGATGGGGACGCCGGTGGCGAACCGCGCCCGCAGCGAGACCCAGGGATTGATCGGGTTCTTCGTCAACACGCTGTCGGTGCGCGCGCAGCTCGACGACGGCCCGACGGCCTCGACGCTCATCGAGCGGATGAAGGCGCAGGTGCTGTCGGCGCAGGAATACCAGGACCTGCCGTTCGAACAGGTGGTGGAAGTCGTCAATCCGGCGCGCAGCCTCGCGTATGCGCCGATCTTCCAGACGATGCTGGCGTGGCAGAACAACGAATCCGGCGACCTGCGTTTCGTCGGCCTGCAGGCGCGGCACCTGCGCATGCCGCACGCGGTGTCGAAGTTCGACCTCACGCTGAGTCTGGGCGAGGGCGAAGACGGCGGGATCGTGGGCGTGGTGGAGTATTCGACCTCGCTGTTCGACAAGGCCACGGTCGAGCGTTATTTCGGATATCTGGCGCAGGTGCTGCGCGGGATGGCGGCCGACGCGACGACGCCGGTGGGCACGCTGCCGATGCTGGGCGAGGACGAATACCGGCAGGTGGTGCGGACATGGAGCGGGACCGATCGCGACTTCGGCCCGTGGCGCCCGGTGCACGCGTCCGTGGAAGACCACGCCTCGTCGTCGCCCGACGACGAGGCGGTGACCTGCGGCGACCGGACGCTGGACTACGCGACGTTGAATGCCGGCGCGAACCGCCTGGCGCACTGGCTGCGCGGGCAGGGCGTGGGCGCGGACGCGCTGGTGGGGCTGTTCGTGCAGCGCTCGGTCTGGGCGATCGAAGCGGTGCTGGGCATCATGAAGTCCGGCGGCGCGTACGTGCCGGTGGACGTCGCGTACCCGCAGGAGCGGGTCGCGGAAATGCTCGCGGATGCGCGTCCGGCGCTGATTCTCACCGATGCGGCGAGCCGCGCGGCGCTGGAAGCGGCGCTCGCGGGGATGGATGCCCCGCCGCCGGTGTTCGAGATCGATGGCGACCGCGCGCAGTGGTCCGGGGCTCCGGCGACGAACCTGTCGCTGCAGGACACCGGGTTGACGTCCGAGCACTTGTCTTACGTGATCTACACCTCGGGTTCGACCGGAACGCCGAAGGGCGTGATGGCGCGGCATGCCGGCCCGACGGCGCTGATGCATGCGCTGCGGGAGTCGCTGGAACTTTCGGCGCAGACCCGGGTGCTGCAGTTCGCGTCCTTCGGCTTCGATGCGTTCGTGCTGGAGTGGGTGATGGCGTTCGCCGCCGGCGGATCGCTGCATCTGGCCGAGCCGGGCGACTGGCTGCTGGGCGAATCGCTCGAAGCGCTGGCCGGGCGTCGCGGCATCACCCATATGTTCCTGACCCCGTCGCTGCTGTCGTCGCTGCCGGACACGGTGCGGCTGACATCGCTGCAGACGCTGATCTGCGGCGGCGAAACGGTGCCGCCGTCGCTGCTGCGGCGCTGGAACCACGGCCGCCGTTTCATCAACGGCTATGGCCCGACCGAAACCACCGCGATCAGCGCGACCTATACGGTCCCGACGGGCCTCGACGCTCTGGAGGATCTGCCGATCGGCCGCCCGGTGACGAACGATCGGATCTATATCCTCGACGCCCATCTGCAGCCGGTCCCGGTGGGCGTGAGCGGCGAGCTGTACATCGGCGGCGTGGGCGTGGCGCGCGGGTATCTGCGTCGGCCGGCGCTCACCGCGGAACGCTTCATCGACAGTCCGTTCGTGGCCGGCGACCGGCTGTACCGCACCGGTGACGTGGGTCGCTGGCGCGCCGACGGATTGATCGACTACCAGGGCCGCAACGATTTCCAGGTGAAGATCCGCGGTTATCGGATCGAACTGGGCGAGATCGAATCGAAGCTGGCCGCGCTGCCGGGCGTGAAGGAAGCCGTGGTGCTGGCGCGCGAGGACATCCCGGGACACAAGCAACTCGTGGCGTACTACCTGCGACACGAAACCATCGACGCGGGCGCCGATGCCGGCACCCACGCGGATCCGGAGCGCCTGCGCGCGCAGCTGCAGTCGCTGCTGCCGGATTACATGGTGCCGACCGCGTTCGTGCCGCTGGACGCGTGGCCTCTGACCGGCAACGGCAAGCTGGACCGCAAGGCGCTGCCGGCGCCGGACGGCGCGACGGTGCTCGCCGGTCGTCCGTACGTCGCGCCGCGCACGCCGATCGAGGAAGTGCTGGCGGCGATGTGGGCCGAACTGCTGGGCGTGGAACAGGTGGGCGTCCACGACAATTTCTTCGACCTTGGCGGCCACTCGCTGATGGCGATGCGCCTGATCGCGGCGATCCGCGAAACTTTCGGCATCAGCCTGCCACTCAAACTGTTCTTCGAGACCCCGACGGTCGAACACATGGGCCACTGCCTGCTGCCGGACGAGGTCTGATCGCGGTATTCGCCCACTGCCGATGGTGCTGCTGCCGCATGGCGGCCCCTTCGGTATTTTCGACGAGTGGTGGTACGACAACGAAACCCGGATGCTCGCCGCCGCCGGTTACGCGGTGCTGCGCGTCAATTACCGCGGCTCGGGCAACTATGGTCGCCGTTTCCATCAGGCCGGCGCGCGCGAATGGGGCGGCAAGCTGCAGGACGATCTCACCGACGCCACCCGCTGGGCCATCGCCCAGCGCATCGCCGACCTGAAGCGCATCTGCATCTATGGGGCGAGTTACGGCGGGTATGTGGTGCTGATGGGCGCGGCGAAAGAACCCGATCTCTACCGCTGCGCCGCCGGTTACGTCGGCGTCTACAACCTGGAGAAGATGCACAGGGACGACGCCCGTTCGGCGCGCGCGATGCGGAACTGGGCGAACGACTGGCTCGGCGATCGCGACGACATGGCCGCGATTTCGCCGACCGGCCTGGCGCACCGGATCAAGGTGCCGGTATTCCTCGCAGCGGGCGGCAAGGATGTGGGCGGCCCGGTGGAGCATACCGAGCAGATGGAAAAAGCGCTGAAGAAGGCCGGCGTGCCGGTGGAGAGCCTGTACTTCCCGAACGAGGGGCATGGCTTCTACACCGAGCCCCACCAGCGCGAGTTCTACGCGAAACTGCTCGCGTACCTGTCGCGCCACCTCGGCGGCGCGACAGCGAA
>JAYUUH010000314.1:0-12542 GCA_043754745.1 Lysobacter sp. | reverse complement strand
CGCGCTCGCAGCACATGCGCGCGGCGCTGCTGATGCTGGGCAGCACCGTGTTCTTCTGGCTGATGGCGGTGGCGATCAAACTCGCTTCGCAAAGCCTGCACACCTTCGAGATCGCGTTCTTCCGCAATTTCTTCGGGCTGGTGGCGGCGCTGCCGCTGCTGCTGCGCCATGGCCCCGATCTGCTAAAGACCACGCAGTTGCCGCGCTACGTGTTCCGCTGCCTGATCGGCGTGGTGTCGATGATGGCGGGCTTCTGGGCCATCGGCCATCTGCCGCTGGCGCAGGCGGTGGCGCTGTCGTATTCCACGCCGATCTTCGTCACCATCGCGGCGGTGATCTTCCTGCACGAACAGGTGCGCGCGCGACGCTGGACGGCGGTAGCGCTGGGATTCGTCGGCGTGGTCATCATCGTCCGCCCGGGCACCGACAGCTTCACGACAGGCACGCTGGTCGCGCTGGCCGCGGCGGTGCTCAGCGGCATCGTCTCGATCCAGATCAAGCTGCTGTCGAAGGTGGAACCGGCCGATCGCATCGTCCTCATCACCACTCTGCTGTGGGTGCCGATGTCGCTGCTGCCGGCGCTGATGGTGTGGGAATGGCCACACGGCATCGTCTGGTTGTGGGTGATCGCCGCCGGGTTCCTCGGCACCGGCGGGCACATGTTGTGGACGCGGGCGCTGAAGCTGGGCGATGTCTCGGCGTTGACGCCGATCAGCTTCATGCAGCTGCCGATCGTGGCGGTGGCCGGCTGGCTGCTGTTCCAGGAGCCGCTGGACCGCTGGACCGCGGTCGGCGCCGGGGTGATCTTCGCCGCGAACGCCTACATGGCGCACCGCGAGGCGCAGCTCGCACAGCGTGCGGCGACCAGCGCGCCGATCGAGGCGGCGAAGCCCGGCGAATAGCGGAGTCGCTTCGGCGATGCGACCGCTGCGACGCGACCACGCGATCGGCTGCGGCAAAGCGTTCAATCCGCTGTACCGGGCCATCGATCAGCTGTTCTAATCGGAATCGCGTCCCCGGAGTACGCGCTGCGGCCCTCCCGGGCGCCCTCCCCTGCTGGTCCATGGAACCTCACGCCGCAATGAAAATACGATTCGTCTCGATCGGTCTGGTCATTTCCGCCGTCCTCATGCTGGCGATGTGGATGGCCGCGCAGCAGCGTCAGGACTCGGTCGCAAGGATGATCGCGCAACCCGACCCGGTGTCCCCGGCGCCGGCGGATCCGGACGCGGCAGCGGCCGCCACGCCCGAGGCCCGGGCGAATCAGGGCCGGCTCGCGTTCGAGCGCCAGGCCCGCGCGTTCGTGCGCGATGCCGCAGGGCTGGACGACGCGACGCGCATGGCCCGCGCGCGCGCGCTGAGCCGGGACATCGACCGTCGCGAGCAGAACCGCGAGTTGTCCGGGGACGAGGCGATGATGATGCGCGTCGGCTTGATCCAGGTGGCGGTCAAGGATCCCCGGGAGCGCGTCGTGCAGATTAGGGAAGTGATCGACCGCCACAGCCAGCAGGCCGCCGCACGGCAACGGGCGCTGCTTGCCCAACAGCAGCGCGACGCGAAGCTCAAGGATTACAAAGCGCAGGAAGCGAGGATCGTCTCCGAGGTGCTCGCGATGCAGAGCTATCCCAACGGGATGAGTCGGGACGACTATCTCAGGCAACGCCTGCAGGTCGCGCGCGACACGATCAACGCCACCCCGGCGCCCGCGCCCGTTTCGACGCCCTGATGACTCCCGGGCCGCTCCTTGGCCGCTTCCCCTGGCCTTGGCCCCTACCTTCGGCACATGCCGGATCGCTGGCGTCGGCTAGTCTGCCCGTCTGCCCGTCAATCCGGATGATTCAATGAACAAGACTCTCCTCGCCCTGGGCCTTGCGGTCATATTGGTCGCGCCGGCGGCGCTCGCCCGCGACGCCGCGACCACTGCATCCAGACCGCAGCTCGGCAGCTTTGGCATCGACCTCGGCAACCGCGACCTGTCCGTGAAGCCCGGCGACGATTTCGACCGCTACGCCAACGGCCGCTGGTTCGACAACTATCAACTGCGCGACTACGACACCCGCTTCGGCTAGTTCAATGCGCTGAGCGATCAGGCCGAGGAACAAGTCCACGCGATCGTTGAGGAGTTGCAGGCGCGCAAAGATCTGAAGCCCGGCAGCGACGAACAGAAAGTCCGCGACCTCTATGCCAGCTACATGGACACCGCGGCGCGCGACGCCGCCGGCATCGCGCCGCTGAAGCCAACGCTGGCGCGGATCGCCGGCATCGATTCCATGGCCGCGCTCACCGCCGCCTTCGGCCGCGCCGGGATGGACGGCACCAGCAGCCCGGTCGGTGGCGGCGTCACCCTCGACCGCAAGAATCCAGACCGTCACCTGGTCAGCATCAGCGTCGGCGGCCTGGGCCTGCCCGACAAGGACTACTACCTCAACGCCGAACCGCGCTTCGCTCAGATCCGCACCGCTTACCTCGAACACGTCGCCACCATGCTCGGCGTCGCCGGCGTCGCCGACGCCAAGCCGCGCGCCGATGCGATCGTCGCGCTGGAAACCGAGCTGGCGAAGCGGCTCTGGGATCGCGCCCAGTTGCGCGACCGCGACAAGACCTACAACCTGCGCACCTTCGCCCAACTGCGCGAGGAATTCCCCGGCTACGACTGGGCCGCGCATTTCGCCGCGCAGGGCCTGCAGACCCCGGCCGAAGTGAATGTTTCCACGCCAAGCGCGGTCGGCCCGATCTTGGACGAAGTCGTCGCGAAGACCCCGCTGAACGTGTGGCGCGATTATCTGAGCTACCACGCCGTGCGCAATCACGCTCCGATGCTCAGCACCCAGATCGATCAGGCCGCGTTCGCATTCACCGGCACCGTTCTGCAGGGCCAGAAAACGCAGCGCGAACTGTGGAAACGCGGCGTCGCCACCGTTGGCGGCAGCGGCGGGCTCGGCGATGCGGTCGGCCGGATATATGTGGCGCGGCACTTCAAGCCCGAAGCCAAGGCGGCGATGGACGATCTGGTCGAAAACCTGCGCGCTGCGCTGCGCCAGAACATCGAAACCCTCGACTGGATGGGCGATGCGACCAAGACCGAGGCCTACAAAAAACTCGGCACCTTCCTGCCGAAGATCGGCTACACGCAGAAGTGGCGCGACTACGGCAGCGTGAAGATCGTTCCCGGCGACCTGATCGCGAACGTGCAGTCGTTGCGCCGCTATTTCGTCGAGGACCAGAACCGTCGCCTCGGCACCAAGCCCGACCGCGCGGAATGGTTCATGACCCCGCACACGGTCAACGCCTACTACAACGCATCGTTCAACGAGATCGTGTTCCCGGCCGGCATCCTGCAGGCGCCGTTCTTCGACGTGAGCGCCGATCCGGCGGTGAACTACGGCGCGATCGGCGGCGTGATCGGCCACGAAATGGGCCACGGCTTCGACGACCAGGGCTCGAAGTCCGACTATGCGGGCATCCAGCGCAACTGGTGGAGCGACGAGGACCGCGCGCGTTTCGATACGCGCACCAAGGCCCTCGGCGCGCAGTACGCCACTTATTGCCCACTCGAAGGCCAGTGCGTGAACGGGCAGCTGACGATGGGCGAGAACATCGGCGATCTCGGCGGGCTGTCGATGGCGTACACCGCCTACAAGCTGAGCCTCAAGGGCAAGGAAGCGCCGGTGATCGACGGCCTGACCGGCGACCAGCGCTTCTTCCTGGCGTGGGCGCAGGTATGGAAGTCCAAGGCGCGCGAGGAAACCATCCTCAACCGGCTCAAGACCGATTCGCATTCGCCGCCGCAGTACCGGATCAACGGTCCGCTGCGCAATCTCGACGAATGGTACAAGGCCTTCGACGTGAAGCCGGGCGACAAACTCTATCTGCCGCCGGAACAACGCGTGCGGATCTGGTGACGCGTTCCGATACAGGCGGTTCTGCAACAGACGGTTCTGATACAGACAATCGACGAACGGCCACCGCGAGGTGGCCGTTTCTGTTTCCGTTTGCGCCTTGTGCGTCGACGTTATGTCGCCAGCATCAATCCGGCGACAGGCTGTTCGCGAACATCGCCGCTTCCTGCGACTTAACCAATTCGCGCAATTGCTGGTGCGCCAGCGCCTTGTTGCTCCACAGCGCGCGGTAGGTTTCGCGAAGCGCCACGAGATGGCGGGAGATCTGGAACGACAGCAGGGCGCTGTCGTAATTCACGAGGGCGCCGCGCGCGTTGCCTTCCCTCAGGCAATCGTTGCCGCGCTCGAGGCGTTCGCGCAGGAACGCGAGCGCATCGGCATGGTTGAAAATCGGGTCTTGCTCGGACATCGGTGCGCTCTGCGATGGACATTGCGACGCTCGTCGGCGCCGTACGTACCCGCAGTCAACGCCAATGCGGACGACAACCGGCCATCGCAGCGCGCGACGATCACCGCGCAGGCGTCGCCATGCCATCGGGCGGCGGCGCATGCTTCGGCAGGAAGACCGAAATTGCAGTCGCCGCAGCCACCAGGCCCGCCGACACCGCCAGGCACGTCGCGATGCCGTAGCGCTGGAACACCCATCCCGACAGCACCGTGCCCAGCAGCCGGCCCATGGCATTGGCCATGTAGTAGAAGCCGACGTCCAGCGACACGCCGTCTTCGGCCGCGTAGCTCACGATCAGATAACTGTGCAGCGAGGAATTGATCGCGAACAGCACGCCGAACAGCATCAGTCCCGCCACCAGCACCGTCTGCGGCGAATGGCCCTGCCACAGCAGCGCCGCCATTCCGGCGGGCACCACCGTCAATACGGCCGCCCAGACGAACGCCGAACCGCCATCCGGCACTTGCCCGCTGCGTTTGCCGGTCACGTATGGCGCGACCGACTGCACCGCGCCGTAGCCGATG
This sequence comes from Lysobacter sp., assembly GCA_043754745.1. Lineage (GTDB taxonomy): Bacteria > Pseudomonadota > Gammaproteobacteria > Xanthomonadales > Xanthomonadaceae > Lysobacter_I. The sequence continues at coordinate 7,671 of JAYUUH010000314.1, read as the reverse complement.
ATCCACGCGGCGAGAAAACCGCCGATCTGCCAGAAATCCCAGCCCAGCGTCTGCGCGAGGAACACCGGCAGCGCGACCACGAACCACACGTCGCGCGCGCCGAACAGGAACATCCGCGCCGCCGACAGCAGATTGATCGCGCGGCTTTTCGAAAAGATGTCGCGGAATTTCGGCTTGGCGCTGGCCTTGCCCAGATCGCGCCGCAGCACCCACAGACTCAGCGCCCAGACCAGCGCCAAGGCGATCGCCATCGCCGCCACCGCCGCGGCGAAACCCAGCCAGGTCAGCAGCGCGCCGCCGAGGAAGAAACCGACGCCTTTCAATGCATTCTTGGAACCGGTCAACGCCGCGACCCAGCGATACAGCGCATCCTGTCGATCCGAGGGCACCAGCAGCCTGATGCTGCTCTTGGCGCTCATCTTGTTCAGATCCTTGGCGATGCCCGACAGCGCCTGCGCGGCCATCACCCATGGCACCGTCAACAACGCGGCGGGGACCAGCAGCATCGACAGCGCCGCGACCTGCAGACCGAGGCCGATATTCATGGTGCGATTGAGCCCGATCCGCGCGCCCAGCCAACCGCCGACCAGATTGGTCGCCACGCCGAACAGTTCGTAGAACAGGAACAGCATCGCCACCTGCAGCGGGCTGTAGCCCAGGCGGTGGAAATGCAGCACCACCAGCATGCGCAGCGCGCCGTCGGTCAATGTGAAAGCCCAGTAATTGCCGGTGATGGCGAGGTACTGGCGGATCTCGGGCGACAGCCGCGCGAACATGCCCGGGTTACCGATCCGCGCTGCCGACGAGTCGCACCAGTTCGGCGGTGCGGTTCACATAACCCCATTCGTTGTCGTACCAGGCGTAGATCTTCACCTGGGTGCCGTTGGTGACCATCGTCGACAGCGCGTCGACGATGCCCGAACGTGGGTCGTGCAGGAAATCGATCGAGACCAGCGGCCGCGTTTCGTAGCCGAGAATGCCGGCGAGTTCGCCCTCGGCCGCCACGCGCAGCGCATGGTTGACTTCCTCCACGGTGGTTGCGCGCTCGACCTCGAACACGCAGTCGGTCAGCGAGGCATTGGTCAGCGGCACGCGCACGGCATGGCCGTTGAGCCGGCCCTTGAGTTCCGGGAAGATTTCGGCGATCGCGGTGGCCGAACCGGTGGAGGTCGGGATCAGACTGCTGCCGCAGGCGCGCGCGCGGCGCAGATCCTTGTGCGGCGTATCGACGATGACCTGGGTGTTGGTCAGGCTGTGGATGGTGGTCAGGCTGCCGTTGCGGATACCCAGCGCTTCGTGGATCACCTTCACCACCGGCGCCAAACAATTCGTGGTGCAGGACGCCGCCGAGACGATGCGGTGCGTCGCCGGGTCGAAGCGGTGTTGGTTCACGCCCATCACCACGTCGAGCGCGCCCTCGGATTTCACCGGTGCGGTCACCACGACGCGCTTCACGCCGCGATCGAGATACGGCTGCAGCACATCGGGCTTGCGGAACTTGCCGGAGGCTTCGATCACGACATCGCAATCCGACCAGTCGGTCGCGGCGATGTCGCGGTTGCGCGTCAGCGGAATGCGCACGCCGTCGATCGCGATGGCGTCGCCATCGGCCACGGCTTCGCGTTCCCAGCGGCCATGCACGGAATCGAAATTCAGCAGGTGAGCGAAGGTGGCCGCATCGCCGCCGGGATCGTTGATGCGGACGAACGCGAGGTCGGGGTGGCCCCAGGCGGCGCGCAGGGTCAGGCGCCCCATGCGGCCGAAGCCGTTGATGCCGATACGGATGCTCATGCGGAATGGTCCGGAAGCGAGTCGGGAATGACGGTGGGCGCGCAGGAGGATGCGCAGATTGCAGCCGGCGCGCAGGCGGCCGGGTCGCCGCCGCAGCAGTGATCGGTGAGAAAGGCCACCAAGGCGTTCATCGTGTCGAAATCGGCGCGGTAGCGGATGGAGCGGCCGCGCGGTTCGCCGTGGATCAGACCTGCCGCCACCAGTTCTTTCAGATGGAACGACAGCGTCGCGCCGGGTAGCGACAAGTGCTCGGCGAGCTCGCCGGGGTTGCTTCCGTCGTGGCCGGCTTCCACGAGTCGTCGATAGATCGACAGGCGCGTCGTCTGGCCGAGCGCCGCCAGCGCAAAAGTGGCCGCTTTGATTTCCATGTTTCCAGAATACTCGAAAGACTGTTGCGCCCGAATGACAGCCGGCCTTCTTTCTGGCTCCTCGAAGGTTTCGTAAAAAAGAAAGGCCCGGGTTTCCCCGGGCCTTTCCTGAATCGCAATTCCTGTCTCGCGACAGGTGCTATCGCTTTACGGCGTGACCGTCAGATCGATCGGCAGCGCGACCGAAGGCCGGGCCGGGTCGTTGCTGTTCACGCAGACATAGGCGCGGTAGCTGGCGGCGGCCAGGGCGCTGCTGTTGAGCGTCAACGTGGTCGACTGTGCGGCAGCCGGGGCCACCGAACCGGAGGCAGGCGTCAGCGTGCCCAGCCACGGCGCACCGCAGGGAACGGAGCCGCGAACCACCATGTTCAAGCCCGCGAAGGCGGTGTTAGTGGCCCATGCGCCGGTATCGGTCGTGCTGACGTTGATGCTCACGAACGAACCATTGCCGGTCGCGGAGCCGAACTGCGCCCAACGGTTGGCGAAGGTGCCGCTGGTGTTGACGACGAGCCAGTACTTGCCCGCGGGCAACACCACGTTCTGGCCGGCGGCGGCCAGATTCAGGCTGATGAAACCGCCCGCGGTGGAAACGCCTGCGGCGGTCGGCAACGCGCTGTAGGTCCATACGGCCGCACCCGGCGCCGATTGCGGATTGCCCGCCGGCACGCCGGCCGCATCTGGATAGATGCTCCAGGTCAGATTGGTCGCTGCACCCGGGAAGGCGGCGCCGCTGACTACGAACCCTTCGGCGGAGAGCGAGGTGATCTGCGTCGCCGCGGTCAAGTCGAAATCGTCGGCCGAGAACTGCGCATTGTTGCCGGCGGTTGCCGGATTGCTGTAGATCGTGTTGCGGAAGCCGGAGTTAATGGCTCCACGCAGCGCGTTGTACAGGTCGAGATTGGCAGTGCCGCTGGTGCTGGCGGTGTAGTTCAGCGTGGAACCGCCGGTGTTGCCGACGTTGAAGGTGGTGCTGCCGTTGTTGCCGGCCGCCACACTGGCGCTGACCGAAGCCGGCAACGCGATGATAGGCGGCTGGACAGCGACGGCGACCGGCAGACGCAGAGTGGAAACTTCGTTGCTGCCGGCGCCGCTTTGGACAAGCTCCAGCACGGCTTCGCCGAAGTTCCAGCTGTTGTTGGCCGGCAGGGTCGAGCTGTTGATGGTGAAGGTGATCGCGCGGGTCGCACCCGGCAGAATCCACGCCAGCGACGGATTGGCCGTACCCGGTACACCGTTGACGCTGACGCGCCACAGGCCACCGCTCGTACCCGGATTGCGGAAGGTACGCGTGAAGCTGCAGGTCGGCGGGGCGCAGCGGCCGTTGGCCATGCTGGCCAGGTTCAAGGTCGCGGGATTGCCGCCGCTCGCCGGATTGGCGGCGTTGTAGTTGGCGGTCGTCTCGTTCAGCACCAGACCCGCCCGGATCGCACGTTCGATGCGCAGACGGCCCGAGCCGCGGGCAAAGGCGTTCGCCAAGGTGACCTGATCTTCGGTGTAGACCTGGGTGGTCGCGGTCATCATCAATGCCGATTTGATTTCCGCCACGGTCCAGTTCGGACGGGCCTGACGGATCAGCATGGCCGCACCGGCCTGATGCGGCGAAGCCATCGAGGTACCGCTGATCGTGCCGATCAGCTGCTCGGAACCGGTGATCGCGGTCCCGGCCAGGGTCGCGAGGATATCCACGCCCGGCGCGGTCACGTCCGGCTTGACCAGATCGAAATTGCCGGCGGGGCCGCGCGAGCTGAACGAAGCCAGCGCGTCGGCGACGTTCGGCAGACCGACGCCCGGGAACGCGATCTGGGCGGTGGTGGTGGTCGGATTGGCAGCGCCGAAGGCGGCCAGCGCGTTGCCGTCGGTCTGGCTCACGCTGAATACCGGGATGGTGGTGCCCGGTACGGACGGCAGGATGGTGCCGGCCTGGTTGTTGGCGATGACGACCGCGATGGCGCCTGCGGCCGAAGCGTTGTTGGTCTTCTCGGAGAACGCGCAGCTACCGCGACGGATCACGACGATCGTGCCGGTCAGCGAACCCGCGGCGTAAGGCGAAGGATTGCAACCGTCGGTCGTGCCGGCGATGCCGGCGCTGACGATCAACGGCGTGGTGCCCGGGATCGTGGCCGAGAACGTGACGCCACCGGTGCCGTTGTTGAGCACCACCGGCTGCAGATTTGCCGGCACCGGCGACGGGCCGGTCACCTGCATCAGCGTGCCGAAACCGCCGCGGCCGTGCTGGGAAGCCGCTGTCGCGGAGGTCCACGGCTCGAGATGGCCGAGGGTGTTGGGGCCCGGGCCGCTGTTGCCGGCCGAGGTGGCGACGAAAATGCCGGCGTCGGTCGCGCTGAGGAAGGCCAGCGAGGTCGCTTCGGTCCATGGCGAGAGGCCGCCACCGATCGAGTAGTTGATGACATCGACGCCGTCGGCGATCGCCTGGTTGATCGAGGCGACGGTCGACACGTTCGGGCACAGGCCCTGGCCGGTCGTCGTATTGGTGTAGCAGGCGTCGTAGGCGATGATGTTGGCGCGCGGCGCCACACCGGAGATGCGCAATGCAGCGCCGTTGAACACCACATCGCGGCGATTGCCGACCGTGGTGGAGGCGGTGTGGCTGCCGTGGCCGTTGGTATCGCCGAAACCGGGTTCTTCAGCCACTCCGGCGACGCCGCACTGGTTGCCCGGCGCTGCGCAGACGAAGTCGTAACCGCCGATCAGCTTTTCGTTGCAGCGACCTGCATCGACACCGCCCGAGGCGCAGGTGCCGAGATAGGCGCCGGCACCGAGTGGATTGGCGTGGACATAGCCGGTGACCGGATCGGTCCCCGCGAACGACGGGCTGCCGAAGTTGATGCCCGAGTCGATGAGGCCGGCGATGATGCCTTCGCCCTGCACGGCGGGCGCGCCGCCCGGCAGGGTGACGGTGCCAGCCCAGGCGGCGGGTGCGCCGATCAGGGTCGGGCCGACGTCGGTGTCGAGCACGTATTCGCGGTATTCCTCAACGAGACGGACGCCGCCCATGCGCGAGACGCGGGCGGCCTCGGCGACGCTCATGTCGGTGACGATGCCGTTGACCGCGTGCTGCATGCGGCGACGCACCTGCAGCGGACGCTGGATCATGCCGGACATCTGGCGCTCCATCTGCCGCTGCTTGCCCTGCAGGTAGGACACATAGCCCAGAGCTTCGGGGCTGCGGCTGTCGAGACGCGGGGCGCCGTATGCACCCGATTTCCGCTGTGGAGCGGAAATGCCGGCAGTGCCGCCTTTATAGGTTGCGAGCGAATCTTCGCTGAAGAGGACGATATACGTGCTGCGACCGGTACGACCGGCGGCCTTGACCGACAACGCGGGGGTACGGACACCGTTGCCGGCGTTGAAAGTCTCCATGGCCTGATCGCGTTGCGCGCGCGACGCCAGCGAGAGGCGCGGCATGTCGCGCACGGCGTGGGTCTGTTGCGCGACGCGATGATCGCGCTCGAACCGTGCGGACAAATATTGATAGGACGCGGCACTGGCGGCCACGCCGATCGCGCATAACGCGAAGGCGCCGCCCCACTTTTTCAGATTTGACATTTGGAGTTCCCCAGAGACTGATCGGCAAGCGTGTGTATGTTACAGAGCACCGCTTTCGTGCGATGGTAAGGGCTTCCATGAATGGCCCACAACCGGTGACACCGTACTTCTAAGCTCCCGAGTGTACTGCTTTGCGCGGCGCAACATCGAGACAATATCGATTCGGGCGCATCGCACGCCCATCACCGCGCGATATCGGCGTCCGCCCGCCCTTTGGCCGCCCATGGCCTCGCGCCGTAGCGGAACACCAGCAGGTAGGCCGACACCGCCCACACCGATGCCGCCGCCCAGCCCGCGAGAATGTCGGACGGGTAATGCACGCCCAGATAGACCCGGGAAAACGCCACCGACACCGCGAACGCAGGCATTGCGACCACCATCGGCCAGCGCCAGCGCGTGTGCCAGGCCAATAGCAACAGGACCCAGGCGAGCGTGGCCGAGCCCATCGCATGCCCGCTGGGAAAACTGAACGTGGTTTCCGGTGCGATCGACGCCCAGAGGCTGGGCCGGTCGCGTGCGAAGATCTGTTTGGTCGCCAGATTCAGCAAGGCCGACCCGATGATCGCGATGGCGGCGAAAAGGCCCTCGCGCAGCCGCTGGTGCCATGCCAGCGCCACGATCAGCAGGATGTCGAACGGCACCACGCCATAAGCGTAGCCGGCTTCGGAGATGACCACGAACGTGCGATCGAGGACATCGCCGTGCAGCGACTCGGCGAAACGCAGGAGCGGTTCGTCGAACGCGAAGGATTCGTGTTCACGCACCTCGTCGGCGAGTTCGGCGAAGCTCCACAGCGGCAGCAGCAGACCGACGAACAGCAACCCCAATCGCAGCAGGCGACGACGCAGGAAATCGACGATGAAGCGCAGTTCCCCGCGCAGCATCGCGAAGATGTCAGCCGGCGTGCGCGTCACGCCCGAACTTGCGTTCGACGTAGCCGTCGATGATGCCGATGAAGTCCTGGGCGATGGCGTCGCCGCGCAGGGTGACGGTCTTTTCGCCGTCGACGAACACCGGCGCCGCCGGGCTTTCCCCGGTGCCCGGCAGGGAGATGCCGATGTTGGCGTGACGCGATTCGCCGGGGCCGTTGACGATGCAGCCCATCACCGCCAGCGTGAGGTTCTCCGCGCCCGGATGAGTGATTTTCCACTCCGGCATTTTCGCGCGGACGTGTTCCTGCACCAGCTTCGCCAGTTCCTGGAAGAATTCCGATGTGGTGCGGCCGCAACCCGGGCAGGCGGTGACCATCGGCGTGAATGCGCGCAGGCCCATGGTCTGCAGCAGCTCCTGGGCGACGATGACTTCCTGGGTGCGCGACGCGCCGGGATCGGGCGTGAGCGAAATGCGGATGGTGTCGCCGATGCCTTCCTGCAGCAGCACCGACAGCGCCGCGGTCGAGGCGACGATGCCTTTGCTGCCCATGCCGGCTTCCGTCAGGCCCAGGTGCAGCGGGTAGTCGCAGCGGCGCGCCAGCTCGCGGTAGACGGCGATCAGGTCCTGCACGCCGGACACCTTGCACGACAGGATGATCTTGTCGCGCGCCAGGCCCAGTTCTTCGGCCCGCAGCGCGTTGTCGATGGCCGACGTGATCAACGCTTCGTACATCACCGCCTGCGCGCTCCACGGCTGGGCACGGGCAGCGTTCTGGTCCATGATGCGGGCCAGCAGCGACTGGTCGAGCGAACCCCAGTTGACGCCGATGCGCACCGGCTTGTCGTTGCGGAGCGCGATCTCGATCAGCGTTGCGAACTGCGTGTCGCGCTTCGCCTTGAAGCCGACATTGCCCGGATTGATCCGGTACTTTGCCAGCGCCTCGGCGCAGGCCGGATGGTCGGTCAGCAGCTTGTGGCCGATGTAATGGAAATCGCCGATGATCGGCACGTCGATGCCGCGCAGCATCAGCCGGTCGCGGATATGCGGCACCGCCGCTGCCGCCTCGTCGCGG
>JAYUUH010000313.1:0-4131 GCA_043754745.1 Lysobacter sp. | reverse complement strand
GGGCTATTCCACCAAGTGCCTGGAGCTGGTGAAGGTCGTCGCCGGCAAGTAAGCGCCGTCGCGCTATCGCGACGCGACACCACACCACGGAAGCGCCTGCGGGGCGCTTTCGTGTTTCGGGGCGGACGATGGCGCAGCGCAGCGACGCTGTGCCGACGCGCGGGTATCGTCAGACGATACCGGTGGACGGCCTGCGCACTACGCGGCCCCGGGCTGGTTGCATTTCATGGCGGCATGGGGAAGGCTGCGGCGGTGTTCGCCCGGTTGTAGACGGTCAGTGGCGGACGAGGGGATACGCCGCGCCGAGGGCGGTTGAAGATGGATGATTTCGCTGGAATCCTGGTCCTGCTGGCCTTGGCGATGCTGACGGTGCCGGTGCTGCTGGTCGTGGCGCTGGTCAAGATCGGCAATGCGAAGGCGCGGATCGATGCGCTGGAGCGCGATGTCGAGCAACTGCACGGACAACTGCACGAAGTGGCGTCCGCGCGCAGTGAGACGGCCGCGGCGCCGCAGGACGCCGGGCCGCGCGCGCAGCCCGCGATGGCCGCTGCGCCTCCCGCTCGCGCCACCGATGTCTGGCGCGACGGGGCCATGCCGGTCTCCGGTGCGCCCGATGAGATCAGGCGCAATGCGGCCGCTCGCGATGGATCCGGCGCCGACTACACCGCTGCGGCCGCTCGCGAATCCGATCCCGCCCACATCGCCTCGCCGGCGTCGCGGCGCGCGCGGTTCGACCTTCCGGACGAGCCCGCGCCTCCTGCCGAAACGGGGGGCGCGGTCCCGCCGCCGTTGCCGCCACGCAGGATGCCGATCGATGCGGTCCCGGGTCCGCGACAGGAGGGCGCCGCCCGGCACACGCCGCGCCCGCAGCGTCCGCCGCCGCCGGACATATTCGCCAATGCGTTAGGCTGGGTGCGCGGCTGGTTTACCGAGGGCAACGTGCCGGTGAAGATTGGCATGCTGGTGCTGTTCTTCGGCGTGGCTTCGCTGCTGAAATACGCCAGCGACCAGGGCTGGGTGCAGTTGCCGATTGAACTGCGCCTCGCCGCAGTGGCCGCAGCCGCTATCGCCGGGCTGGTGTTCGCGTGGCGCCAGCGCGAGACGCGGCGATCGTTCTCGCTCTCGGTGCAGGGCGGCGCCATCGGCGTGTTGATGCTGGTGACGTTCGCGGCCTACAAACTCTACGGCGTGATTCCCGCTGGCGCCGCGTTCGGCATCACCATCGCGCTGGTCGCGGGCATCGGCGTGTTGGCGGTGCTGCAGAACGCGCTGGCGCTGGCGGTGTTCGGCATCCTCGCCGGGTTCCTCGCGCCGATCTGGCTGTCCACGGGCAGCGGCAATCACGTCGCGCTGTTCGGCTACTACGCGGTGCTGAATCTGGGCATCTTCGGCATCGCCTGGAATCGATCGTGGCGCTTGCTCAATCTACTCGGCTTCGTCTTCACCTTCGGTATCGGCACCGTGTGGGGCGTGCTCGATTACCAGCCGGCGAAATTCGCCAGCACCGAACCCTTCCTGCTGCTGTTCTTCGCGCTGTATCTGCTGATCCCGATCTTCTATGCGCACCGCCGCAGCGAGGACGGGCATGAAGGCAACGCGCATGCGCTGGTCGACGGCACGCTGGTGTTCGGCACGCCGCTGGTGGCGTTCGCGCTGCAGGCGGGTCTGCTGCAGGGCGAGCGGATGCCGTTGGCCCTGTCGGCGCTGGGCGCGGCCGCGATCTATGCGTTGCTCGCCGCCATGTTGCGCAGGCGCGAACAGTTCGCGTCACTGGTCGATACCTACGCGGTGCTCGCGGTCGGTTTCTCGACGCTGTCGGTGCCGCTGGCGCTGTCGGCACGCGCGACCGCCAGCGTGTTCGCGCTGGAAGGCGCGGCGCTGGTGTGGGTGGGCGTCCGTCAGGATCGACGCCTGCCGCAGATCTCCGGCCTGCTGCTGCAACTTGCCGCCGCTGCCGCGTATGTGGCCGGTATCGGCGGCATCGGCAGCGGTTTCTCGCCGACCGACGTGCTCGATGCCGTCGCGACCACCCCGATCGCCAATCCCGCGTTCATGGGCGCGCTGCTGATCGCGCTCGCCGGTTTCGCCACCGCCTGGACTTATCGGAACGAGCACGACGGCGCTCTGGTCGGCCTGCTCACACTGTGGGCGTTCGGCTGGTGGACCTTCGCCGGCGCGCAGGAAATCGTCGATCACATCTCCAATCCCGACCGGACCGATGCGCTGTTTGTCTTCGTCGCGCTCACTGGCTGGCTGGCTGCGGAACTACGTCGTCGCGAAAGCCGCATGACCGTGGCCGGCGGGATCGCAGCCGCCGCACTGGCGCTCGGTATTCCGGCCGCGCTGGTGCTGTCGTTAGTGCACACCCACCCATTCGCAGGCTTCGGCGCTGCGGCTTGGCTGGCGTATGCGGCGCTGGGGTGGCGCAGCCTGATCTGCCTGCGCGATACCGGCACGGCCGTGCGTTTCGTCGCGCACGGCGGGTGGCTGTGGTCGTGGGTGGTGGCGGTCGCCGTTACCGCGTTTCATTTCACCGGCAAGGTGGACATGGGCGACGGCTGGCAGTGGGTCGGGGTGGGTCTGCCGATGCTGGCGTTCGCCGCGCTGCTGCAACTGCGGCCGGCGCTGCTGGCGCCGCCGTTCGCGCACGACGGACAGGTTGCCAGCGACCAGGCTGGCTTCAACGATTACCGCCGCGCATTGCTCGCATCCGCATGGCTGGTACTGGGAATGAGCTGGTGCTTGTCGCTGTTCTTCCCCGGCGAGAGCGCGCCGCTGCCGTGGGTCGCACTGCTGAATCCGCTGGAACTGCTGCAGATTGCGACGCTCGCGCTGCTCGCGCAGCGCGCCTGGACGGGCCGCGGCACGATGGGGTCGCAGACGGGCGTGGCAGTGTTCGCGTTGGCCGCGTTCGCGTGGGTCACCTTCGCCACCCTGCGCGCGACCCACCACTGGGGCGGCACGGACTGGTCGCCGTCGATGTTGGACGACTCCGTCGTGCAGACCGCGTTGACCGTGGTCTGGAGCGTGCTGGGCGTGCTCGGCTGGATCTTCGGTTCGAAGCGCGGTGATCGCCTGCTGTGGGGCGCCGGCGCGGTGCTGATGGGCGTGGTGCTGTTCAAGCTGCTGTTGATCGATCGCGGCCACCTCGGCAATCTGTTCGGCATCGTCTCGTTCATCGCGTATGGTCTGTTGTGTACGGCGGTGGGCTATTTCGCGCCGGCCCCGCCGCGGCGCGCGGCATCCACGGAGGAAATTCCCGCATGAAACGGACAGCGGTCGCGCTGAGCGCAGCCATGTTGAGCGCAGCCTTGGCGGCCACCGCCGCACAGCCGGAGGCATCGAAAGCGACCGGCGATTACGCCTATCGCTGGCCGCTGAAGACCGAGGGCCAGAACGCGGCCTGGCAGTTCGAGCTGACGCCGGAGGTCTACGCCGCGCTGATCGATCCGGAGCTCGGCGATTTCGTGGTGCTGAATGCAGACGGTCAGGCGGTGCCGGTCGCGCGATTGACTGTCGACCCAGCCACGCGGCCGGGCGTTGCGCAGGCGCCGCTGCCGGTGTTCGCGCTGCCGCGTCGCGCGAGCGATGCAAGCGCCGACGACCTGTCGCTGCGGCTGGAGCGCGATGGCAACGGCCGTCTGCGTCTGCTGCAGGTGGACATGGGCGCGCCGGCAACGCTGGCGACGCCCGCACCCGCAGTGCCCGCACCGATCGATTACGTGATGGACGCCGATCTCGGCCGCGATCCGAAGCGGCCGGCCACGGTCGACCGCCTCGACCTGCGCTGGCCCGAAACCGGCGACATCCACGCGCGCTTCGCGGTGGAGGGCAGCGACGATCTCGAACACTGGCAGATACTGGTCGATGGCGCGGCGGTGGTGTCGCTGCGTCGCGGCGGTTCGGTGCTGCAGCGACGCGATATCGCACTGCCGCCCACGTCGTTGCGCTACCTGCGCCTGCGCCAGCTCGACGGCGATCCGGTCCCGGGTCTGCAGGTCACCGCACGACGCACCCGCGGCGGGGCGCAACCGCCGCAGTGGCGGCGCCTGCGCGCGGAATTCGTCGATACCGCGCCCGATGCGTTCGGCAAGGGACATCTCTATCGCTATCGACTCCCGGCGAAGCTGC
>JAYUUH010000312.1:0-4134 GCA_043754745.1 Lysobacter sp. | reverse complement strand
GGGGTGTTCTACGGTCACCCCGGCGTATTTGCCCAAGTGCCTCACCACACCATCGCCCAGGCCCGGAACGAGGGTTTCGACGCCGAGATGCATCCGGGCATTTCCGCCGAAGACTGCCTGTATGCCGACCTCGGCATCGACCCCGGCACCTATGGCTGCCAGCACTATGAAGCTAGCCAGTTGATGTTCTATCGACGGAAGATCGACCCTACGGCCTATCTGATCCTCTGGCAGATAGGGCTTGCGGGCGACCGCTCGCTGGCCCGCTTCGGCACGGGCGCGCCCTACCGCCGTCTGCTGCTTGAACTGCTTGCCGCGGAAGGGTACCCGCCGGAACACGAAGTGATCGTCTACGAGGCCGCGACCCTGCCGATCTCGACGTCGCGGATGGAGCGCATGTCGCTGTTGGCGTTGGTCGATGCCGAACTTTTCATGCACAGCACCCTGGTGATGCCCCCAATGCGCCCGATGGAGCGCAACACCGAGATGTTGGCCCGGATCGCGGATATCGATGCGGTGCTGGCGGTTGAGCGGGCCGAAACAAACTGAAGAATCGCGGTCGAACCTAGTCCGCTTGGTTCGGTCCAAACCTCCGGCATGCGCCGTTAGGCGCTTGCGGAGCTCGAAGCTGATATCGGCCCGGGTGGTGTGTAACCTTTTGAAAAATGGAGCTATTGAATGTCCAACATGATTCGTTTTCTGGAACAAGCAGGGCAGGGCAAGTATACGAAGGCTCAGATGCAATCAGCTATCAGCTCCCTTGATCTGGACCCGGCTCAGCGCCGTGCGCTCAGCGAAGGCGATATCGAAGCACTGGCTACTTCGATCGGTGGGCGTGATGCGATGCGTTGCATGATCTTCACTGCAGACTAAGATCCTTAAATCTGGGCTATAGCTATTTTCAGCAACGCCGGCCTATCTCTCAGCCAGCGTTGCTTTTCTGTGTGTTTGGGTGCTTTGGGAATGGGGTGATGCGCTTCGTCTCCTGTGTGTATGAGACAAAATTCTCTGCTGGCTTTCCTCGGGTTTAGCAAAAAGTCGCCGAAGTAATTGATATGGATGGGTTTTTCGCATAGCCTGCTAATGTGGGAGTGGGGCGCGAGCTTGGCATTTCGGGGGAACATGGTCCGTTTCAATGGCTTGCGCAGCCTCTACCCGCAATAAAATCGCGATGGTCTGGCCGACGAACGGCGAACACCACGTTGAACCATCAAGCACAATGGGGGAGTCCTAATGTCGAATGTGATCCAGTTTCTCGAGTCTATGGGCGCGAACGCGACCATGGCCCGGATGACCGCTACCGATTACGAAGCTGCGATTGAGAAGCTGGACGCGGATACAACGTCTCGACGAGCGCTCCATGCCCGCGATCATTCGAAGCTGAAAGAGTTGTTGAAGGGTCGCCCGGTCATGGTGTTCGCAATCATGGCGCCTCAGGAAAGTCCGGAGCAGGAAGAGAATCCCAGCGAAGGCGAAGGCGAAGGCGAGCAGAAAGAGGCCGAGTAATCAGTTAGTCGTCAATTCAATGAGGGTGAGGTGCTCTATGCAATGGAAGCTGATCGTCAGTCTGCTTGTATTTCTGTGCGCTGCGAATGTGGGTTCTGTCCACGCGCGGGAAACCTACGATTCCATTCTGCAAAGAGCGGAAGCTGCCCGGAGTTCCGACCCTCTGCTTTTCACGGAGCTGCTTGAGCAGCTCCGTGTCGACAAGCGCCAGACGACGCTCTCGCAACGGCAGCGCCTGAAGTATCTTCAGGCGTACGGATCGATGTATCGCGATCAGCTTGGTCAGGGCGTCGAGCTGGCCAAGCAGTTGTTCAACGAAACCAAAGATCCCAATCTGAAATATCGCGCCGGTGGCCTGGTCGCCGCCTTTTCTGCGGTGTCCCGCGATTTCAGTACCGGTTTGCGCTACCTGCAGAAAGCCGAGGCCATACGCAAGCAGGTGGATGACAAGACCATCCTTCGTGAAGGCTTGGGCGCCGGAGCGTTGCTCTACAGTGAAATCGGACAGCATCGGATCGCATTGCGCTATTCGCAGCAATTGCTCAATGACGACCCTACGCCCCGGGAGAAGTGTTTTGCGGGGCAGTACCAGGCCATCTCGCAGTTCGAGCTGGAAGAGCTTCCGAAGGACGACGCTGTTGTGGAAGCCGTCATCGCCCACTGCTCGAAGGTTAAAGAACGCATTCCGGCCAATATCGCTCGCGGCATTCTCGCCCGCAAACTCGCCGCTGAAGGCAAGGTCGGCAAGGCGATCGCCTTGCTCGAAGCCGCACTCCCCGAAGTCAAGGCCACGCGCTACCCGCGCCTGGTTGCGGGATTTTATGCGCTTCTTGCCGATTTCAAGTTGAAGCTTGGCGATATTCCGACAGCGGAAGCGCATGCGCTTGCTACCGTGGCCATAGGGGACAAGATCAAGTCGTCCACGAGTCTGGTCAGCGCCTACAACACGCTGTATCAGATCGCGGCAATGCGCGAAAAGCCGTCGGTGGCGCTGGAGCTCTACAAGCGTTACGCCGAATCCGAAATGGCGCATCAGAACGACGTGAAGGCGAAAGAGCTGGCCTACGAGATCGTGCGTCACGAAACCAAGCAGCAGGCGCAGCAGCTTGCGCTGGAACGCGCGAGCACGCAGAAGGCGCGCCTCGTCGCGGGTTTCCTGCTGGTCATGCTCGGAGCGATCGTATTCTGGGTCATTCAGATCAAGCGCCATCAGGGGCAACTGCAGCGTCTGGCGCAGACCGATGCGCTCACGGGTCTAGGCAACCGTCACTTCTTCACCCGGAACTCCGAGCGTTCGCTCGTCGAGGCCGCGCGTGCCGGCGATTCCGCCGCTCTGGTCATGTTCGATCTCGATCACTTCAAGGCGATCAACGATACTTACGGCCACGGCGCCGGCGATTGGGTACTGAAGGAAGTCGGCAAGACCTGCGGTGCGCATTGTCGCAAAATCGATTATCTCGGCCGTATCGGCGGCGAGGAATTCGCCATCCTGCTGCGCGGATTCGATCTCGCCGGCGCCGCGCGCCTTGCCGAGGACTGCCGTTCGCAGTTGGCCCAGATCGATACGCGCGAATGCGGGTATTCGTTCGTGGTGACCGCCAGTTTCGGCGTCAGTTCTACGGCGCAGTCGGGTTACGACCTGTCGCGCTTGCTGTCGCATGCCGACCAGATGCTGTATCGCGCCAAGAACGAAGGCCGCAACCGCGTCTGCGCTTACACTTCGGAGACCGCTGCCGACCAGAAATCGCCGAAGCGCTCGCCGACGCTCACGGTGATCAACGGCTGAGAGATCGGCGGTCGTCCGTGGAGCGGGATCCCGCTGCCGATCTCCGGGAAAGCACAGCGGGCTGAAGCCCGCTCTACAACAGTTCGCCTTTACCGTTACAACCGTTCCCGCAGGACCTCGGCTTGATCGCAGGCATGGACATCCCGGGGCTTCCGTCGCTATCTGGCGAGCAGCTGAGCGCACTGCGGCAAGCCTATGCATCGCCGCCCCGCGCTTATCATCATTTCGGCCATGTCGAAGATGTGTTCGTGCAATATCGCGCCGTTGCCGAAGGGCCGGGATGGTGGCAGCCGCGCGAAGCCGGATTCGCGGTGCTGTATCACGATGCGATTTATGTGCCGGGGCGCAGCGATAACGAAGCCGAGTCCGCGCGGCTAGCGGTCGAGCACATCGCCCGTTGGTGGCCGCAGGCGGGGATCGACGGTTCGCGCGTTTCCGAACTGATCCTGCTCACGGCGCGTCACGGCACGCTCGCCAGCGGAGATTTCAGCGACGCTGCCTCTGCCGACGACACACGTCGTTTTCTCGATTGCGACATGGCGATTCTCGGTGCCGAGCCGGAGGTGTTCGCCGAATACGATCGCGCCATCGCCGAAGAATATCGCGCGGTGCCGCGCTGGCTGTACCGGATCAAGCGCCGCCGGTTCTTCAGGAAACTGCTGACTTCCGAACGGATCTACCTCAGCGATTTGTTCCTCGATCGTTTCGAGGCGCGTGCGCGGCGGAATCTCCAGGCCGCCTTAGCCGGTTAAAATCGCGGCATGAACTCGAATGCCCCGATCAACAACGCCCGGATCAAGGATGCCCGGATCAAGAACGTCGCCGCCTATCATTTCGTGCCG
>JAYUUH010000311.1:0-4135 GCA_043754745.1 Lysobacter sp. | reverse complement strand
GCGCTGCAGCACCGCATGGCTGACATGTATATGCAGGTCGAGCAGGCGCGTTCGATGACCTACCTCGCCACATCCGCCTGCTCGCAAACCGACCCGCGTACGCGTCGCGAGGCAGTCTCGGGCGCGAAAGTCATCGTTGGCCAAGCGGCACGCAAGGTCGGCCAGGAAGCCGTGCAACTACACGGTGGCATGGGCATGACGGATGAGTTGGATGTCAGTCATTGCTTCAAGCGCCTGCTCGCGTTCGAACTGCGCATGGGCACCACGGATGAACACCTGCGGCATTGCCGGCGCGTGGTGTGCGCTGAAGCGGCTTAGCGGGAAACTGCGCTGCCGTCCGCACGCATCATTGCCGCGGAGGCACTGCGACCGCGTTGCTGTCAGGGCGCCGTCTGCCCGGGCGGGCTGAACGGAATCGAGTCAGGCGCTACGGCGCCACCGCTGATGATGAAGCTCATGGCCTGGTCCACGGTCCAGTCGGTCGGCGTCATTTTTTCGACCGGTACGATTTCGAGATAGCCCGACGTCGGATTGGGCGTGGTCGGCACGTAGACCGCGGCGAGTTCGCGGCCGGTGCCCTGTTCGCGCATGACACGGGTGACGAAGCCGAGCGTTTTCATCTCGGGATGCGGGAAATCGATCAACACCACGCGCTGGGTGCCGTCCGGCTTGGTCTGCAGGATGTCGAGCAGCTTGCGCGCGCTGCCGTAGATGGTATTGGCCAGCGGGATGCGCGCGATCAGCGCTTCGAACCAGCGTAACAGCCGTTGCCCGAGCATGCGCCGGGTAAGCCAGCCGGCCAGCAGGATCACGCCGAGCGTGGCGATCAGCCCGAGCGCCGTCTTCACCCAGCCCTGCGCGAGCCAGCCCAGCGCCTCGGGCGCGATCGACGCAAGATTCTGCAGCAACGGATCGATCATCGGGCGGCTGAGGTCGGACAGCATCACGAAGACGAATTTCACCACCACCCAGGTCAACCAGATCGGCAGGAGGGTGAGCAATCCGGTGAGGAAAAGACCCCGCAGGCGGCGGGTAAGCGTGTGGGGATTCGACATGGGACGATTGTACGGGCGGCTGGTGCGGGCGTTACAGCTCCCGCACCAGCCGGAAACCGACATCGTCGTAACCGCGTGCCGCTTCCAGCGGGCGCCCGCCGCCGGCGCCGCGCCAGCTGCGGCCCGCCGACATGCGTTTGGCGCAACTGCCGCCGGCGCATTCGCCCAGCCACTCGGCCACCGCCTTGCCGTTATCGTTGCGGGATGCGACCTGGGCTTCGGATGCGCTCGGCAACCGATAGCGGTGCTTGCCGCGCTGACTCTGCCAGCGTGCGTAGGCGTCGGCGTCCTGCCACGACACGCAGACCACCGAACCATTGCCGGATTGTTCGAAACCGGGCGTTTCCCAGGTGCGGGGCGCCAGTACGCGCAGCAGCGATGCGCGTTCGCGGCACAGCGAGGGCGGGCGCTTGGTCGCTTTGACGAAGGCGGCGTAATCGTCGCGACTGACCGACGCCCGCGACACCGCGACCAGTTTCCCGCCGGCATCGACCAGGGTCATGTCGCCGATATTGTTGTCGGCGACGCGGTCGCCGGGTTGCACGATCTTCGACGCTCGCGACTGCAGCGCCGCGATCTGCGCCCTGTCCATGCCCAGACTCCTGGCCGAAGCGACCACGCGCCCGGCAGCGGCGCGGTCGAACTTGGCCTGCGCTTCGGTCATGCGCGTCGACAGGCCGGATGTCAGCTGCTTCCTGAGCTGCGCCATCTGCGCGGTGCCGCTGGCGCGATCCTGCTCGGCCAGGCGCTGCATCCTGCTGATCAGGTCGCCCACGGCCGCATCGTCGCCCTTGCGCAGGCGCTGTTCGGTTTCGGTGCCGAGCGCCGCCATCAGCCGGCCGTTCATCATGGGCAGTCCGGCATGGCTGGGATCGGTACGCCAAGCGGCCATCACGCTGTCGTAGGCGTTTTCGCCGGGAGGCGAGATCAGCCGGCGTTTTTCCAGGTGCCGCTGCGCATCCACGACGAACCGCTGCGCGGCGGATTCGGGCGCAGCGCGCAGCATCGCATCGGAGGGGTCGGCGACCGGCGCACCGAGGGTCGGATCGAGATCGGCGGTCATCGGCAGCGGCGTGTCCGTATTCCGGGTGTGGCCGGCCAGGCTCCGCTCGATGCTGCGCTGGTCAAGGCGGATCAGCAGTGCGAGCCCGCCGGCGGCGAGCGCGATGCCGGCGGCGCCGAGGAGCAGCTCTTTCGGACCGATGCGGGCGCGCATCCGCGCCAGCGCCGCGCGCGTGGGCTGGCGGTGGGCATGCGGCACCCGGTGCATCGCGGCCAGCATGTCGGGAGCGTCGTTGAAGCGTTCGATCGGCGTTTTGGCCAGGACGCGATCGAAGAACCGCTGCCAGTGGGCCAGATGCGGCGGCAGGCGCGGGATCGGGTCCTGCACGTGCTTGAGGGCCATCGACAGCCCGTCCTCCGCTTGGTACGGCAGGCTGCCGACCAGCATTTCCCAGGCCAGCACGCCGAGGCTGTAGAGGTCGGCGCGCAGATCCACTTCAGCGCCGCGCGCCTGTTCGGGCGCCATGTAGGCGGTGCTGCCCATCGCCACGCCGGCGGTGGTCACCCGGGAACCGTAGCCGCGGCGCAAAGCGATGCCGAAATCGGTCAGCATCGGCCGTTCGGCTTCGTCAAAGAGCACGTTCTCGGCCTTCACATCGCGATGGATCACCCCGCGGCCGTGGGCATAGGCCAAGGCGCTGAGCAGGGCTTCGAGGATTTCCCGTACCCGCGACTCGTCCCGGGTGAGGTTGCGCTTGCCCAGATGCCCGCGCGGCAGCACCGGCATCACGTGGTACGGCTGGTTTTCGCGGGTCCGGCCAACTTCGTGGATATGCACGATGTGCGGATGGTCGAGGCGGGCGATGGTGCGGGCTTCGTTCTCGAACCGGCGACGACCGGTTTCGTCGGTCAGTGCTTCCACGCGCATGACCTTGATCGCCACCTCGCGGCCCAGCGACAACTGCTGGCCAAGGTAAACCGTGGACATGCCGCCATGCCCGAGTATGCGCAGCAGGCGGTAGCCGGAAATCTCCGGCCATCCTTCCTGCTGATCATTTTGCGTAGAACTCATGTACATCCCCCTGTTACCCGCCGAGCATACCCAAGGCAGCCAGTGGAGTGAATGCGCTTCCGATGCGATGTCCACGAGCCTATGTTCATTACCCGACGAAAAAAAGCGGGTGTGGCTGCGTAAGTCTTTGAATTCAAAAATGAAATGCACTGCGAAGACGCGGCTGCCGTGCATTTCGCCTCGATCAGCCGCCTGGTCGCGGTGGCTGAATCGGCCGATGGGCAGAAACGGCGGGTGCGAAGGGAAGACCGGAAACCTTGCGTTGTCCGTGCCTCCAATGCCCGGATCGCGACATCAAGCCGGCTGCGCGGCGCTGTCCTTCCTGCGGATATACAACTGCTTGCGCACCCGGGCGACGACGTCCCCGCCGGCGTCGACAATGTCGGTTTCGCACCAGCGCAGGTATTTCCCGCCGCCGGCGGTGGCGGCGCGGATCTCGTCCAGCATCGCCTCGTCCAGCCTGAAATGCGCGCGCACGGTGCCGCGGCCGGGTTTGCGGAAATCGATCGCACCGGCCTTGTCCCAGACGATGTAGTCCTTGCCCAGCGCGTTGAGCGTCAGCAGCATCCAGAACGGATCGGTCATCGAAAAGAGATTTCCGCCGAAATGCACGCCGACGTAATTGCGGTTCCACCAGTGGGAACGCAACTCGATCTCGGCGTGCCGCCAGTCGGCGGCGATCGCGCGCACACGCACGCCGCTGAACAGATACGGCGGCCACAGGTTCATGACCCGGCGCAGGCCGCGCGCCGACAATTGACGGGGCATGCGGGGATTACACCAGCAGCAGCGAGGACATCCTGCGGCGGTACTGGCCGACCAGATCCTCGTCTTCGATGATGCGGAACGCATCGATCAGCGAGCGTCGCGCCAGGCCATCCTGATAGCCGCGATCGCGGCGCAGCATTTCGATGAACTGCTCCAGCCCCTCCTGCGAACGACCGGCCACGATGCGATGCACGCCAAGCAGGTGTCGGGCGCGCAGATCGCTTTCGTCGGCGGCGAC
>JAYUUH010000310.1:0-4137 GCA_043754745.1 Lysobacter sp. | reverse complement strand
ACCTTGCGCCCCCTACCAAAACCCCTCCCCCCCCCGCTCACCCAGCGCCCTGACACTGTACTCCGCCATCCTCCGAATCAGCTTTTCCGGCAGTGGCTGATCATAGCGAACCCGCAACATATGCTCCGTGGTGTCATGCGCCTCCAGCTCCTCGCGGAAATGCCGTAGCGCGTCAGCAGGCGGAGCAAAGCTCAGATGCGCCTTGTGCGCGGAGAACGCGTACACGAACCGCGGCTCGACGAAGCACGGGTTTCCCCACTTGATGGTTTCCTCCGCCTGCGGCGCGGCGCGCTTGAGGATGGCATCGGCTCGGCGCCGTACGAGCCCAAGTCACATTGATCGCGCGCAGATGCGGCTGGCCGGCGCCGGGGGCCGCGCGGATGTCGTCGTTGATGGTGGTCGGACGTTTGTTTGCCATCGCATGCGCTCCGGATAAGATTGCTCCCGGATGTTGCATCAGCTTCCCGCGGATGGCCATCTCCGCAACGACGAGGGCGAAACTATGACGCAGTCGGACGCGAACGAAGATCTCACGGCGTCGGCGCGCATCACGGCGCGGATCGCCGCACTCGGCGACTGGCGCGGCGACGCGCTTGCGCGGATGCGCGTGCTGATCCACGAGGCGGACCCGGACGTGGTGGAGGAATGGAAGTGGATGGGCACGCCGGTGTGGTCGCACGGCGGCATCCTGTGTACCGGCGAGTCGTACAAGGACAAGGTGAAGCTGACCTTCGCCAAGGGCGCGTCCCTGCCGGACCCGTCAGGTCTGTTCAACGCGAGCCTGGATGGCAACATGCGCCGCGCGATCGATATCCACGCGGGCGAAGCCGTCGACGCCCCGGCGTTCAAGGCGCTGATCCGCGAGGCGATCGCCTTCAACGGCGCCGCGAAACCGAAGCGCGCGAAGAAGGCGAACCCCTGACGGAACCGACCCGCGACCCATCGTCCAAGCCGGGCGCGCGGGTCGCGGACAGCAGGCGGATGCGCCCGGGCTCACACCCGCGAACCTGAACGGAACAGCCGACCGGGCGGGATTTGCCCGCATGCTGTAGGATGGCGGCACAAAACGCTGCATTCGCGCGTTGCGTCCGAATTCCAGACGGCCCCGCGACACCCACGGCCCTCGCTTCCATCCGGCTCGCTCCGCTCCCTTTCCTGCGTCCGCACCCCTCCGGGACGACGCCCACCGGGAGCCGCCATGCCCACGATCCACGCTTTTCCGTTCGTCTCTGTTGCCAAAGGCACCATCGCGGTCTCTTCTTGAACGCGGTCGTCCGCGAAAAAGAAGTGCACTGCAACCGTTGCGATGCGCTGTGCTGCCGCCTGACCGTGGTGCTGTTCGAGGAAGACGCCATTCCGGCGCACTTGACCGAGCGCAACGAACAGGGCGTGACGGTGATGGCGCGCGATGCCGACGGCTGGTGCGTCGCGCTGAACAATGCGCGGATGAATTGCGGCATCTACGAAACGCGTCCGGCGATCTGTCGCAAATTCGCAATGGCCGGGCCCTATTGCCGCGATGTGCGCGCCGAAGCCAGTCGTGCGCAGAATTCCGTCCCTATCACTCTGGTGCGCTGAGAGGTTCCATCGATGCCCCGCAAGTCAATCGCTTCCAAAACCGCAGCCGCCGACGCAGCCGCGCCCGCTTCCACGCCCACCGCTGCTCCGACGGTCGCGCCGTCCACGGCCACCAAGTCCGGCACCGGCGATATCTTCCGCAAGCCCAAGGAAGACAAACGCAGTGCGTTGACGCACGAAAAGATCGCCGACGATCTGGTCGCCTTCCAGCGCGCCGGCGGCAAGATCGAAGTGCTGGGCAATACCCAGACGCTGAAATCCATCAAGCCGCCTGAAACGCCCGCGGCCGCCGCTTCGCGGAAGGATCGCGAAGCCGCATCGGCGACGCCCGCCGAGTGATTCAAGCCGCCGCCGCAGAAATGCGGCGGTGTCGTATCCGCCAAGTGCTTTCGCGCGCGGACCCGCGCCGCGAGAGGCTTTGGCCCGCCACTCGATCCGGGCATTCCCGACCGCCGGGCGAGATGCCGGCGGTGCATGTGCCGGGCCGCCCGTGCCAAAGCCGCCGGACCGGCTCTACACTCCGATCATGAACAGAACCCGCCTCGCCCTCGCCGCCCTCGTCCTCATCTTGCCCACTGCCCTGCCCGTGCTCGCGCTGGACGGCAAATGGACCCCCGGACAAGTGCTCGACATCGACCCCGAGTGGTTGAAGCAGCAGGGCCTGAAACTGCCGCCGTCGGCGCTGTGGGACGGCAAACGCGGCACCGGCCTGCTCACCGGCACGGTGAACATCGCCGGCTGTTCGGGGGCCTTCGTCTCCGATACCGGCCTGATCGTGACCAATCACCACTGCCTGTTCGGGCTGGTGCAGGAGCACAGCACGCCGCAGCGCGACCTCATCACGAACGGGTTCCTGGCGCGCAGCCAGGCGGAAGAACTGCCGGGCAGCACGCTGCGGGTGGAAATTCCGAAGCGCTTCACCGACGTCACCGCGAAAATCCTCGCGGCGGTGCCGGCCGGCGCCGAACCGCTGGCGCGGCTGCAGGCGATCGACGCCCGGCAGAAGGCGCTGGTCGCCGAATGCCAGCAACAGCCCGATACCCGATGCAAAGTCGCGGCCTTCGACGACGGCGTGACCTATACGCTGATCGAATCGATCGAACTGCGCGACGTCCGCCTGGTGTACGCGCCGCCGCGCGCCATCGGCGAGTTCGGCGGCGAGATCGACAACTGGTCGTGGCCGCGCCACACCGGCGATTTCGCCATCGCCCGCGCCTGGGTGGGCGCGGACGGCCGCCCCGCCGACCGCGCGGACGGCAATCGCCCGTACGCGCCGGAATTCTTCTTCCCGATCTCGAAGCGCGGCCTGGACGAAGGCGATTTCGTGATGGTGCTGGGCTATCCCGGCATCACCTACCGGTCGCTGATCGCCGAGGAAATGCGCGAGCGCCGCGAGCGTTTCTTCGTGCGCCGCGAAGACGTATTCGGCGAATGGATCGCGCATCTGGAACGCAGTAGCGCCGATGACGCGCAGGGAAAGATCGCGGTCGCGGCGAATCTCAAGGGCATCCACAACCGCTACAAGAACGCGCAGGGCCAGATCGCCGGGCTGGACCGCGGACGCATGGTCGACAAGCAGGCTGCGCAGGACGATGCCGTCGCCGCGTGGGCCGTACAGCATCCCGAACACGCAGCGTCGGTGGCAGCGCGCGACGCGCTGCGTGCGGTGCTCGCGGAACGCGAACGCACCTGGGAGCGCGATTTCCTGCTGAATCTCGTGCCGATGGGCGCCGAGACCGTGGCCGGCGGCATCCCGCCGCTGCCGAAAGGCCTTTATTACGGCGCGAGTCTTGCGCACAACGCGCATGAACGCGCGAAGCCGGACGCGGCGCGCGCGTCGGGCTACACCGAAGCCGAGCAGTCGAAGCTGCGCGAGCGCCTGCGCCGCGAACAGAACAACTACTTCGCCGCGGCCGACCAGCGCGTGTTCGCCGCACTGGTGCGTCGCGCGCTGGCGCTGCCGCAGGACCAGCGCATCGCAGCGGTCGACGCGCGCTTCGGCGGTCTGTCGCCGGAGCGGATCGATGCCGCCATCGCCGCGATGTACGCGAACTCGCCGCTGCTCGAGCCGGCCGCGCGCGACGCGATGCTGGGCGAAAGCCTCGATGCGCTGGTCGCGCGCAAGGATCCGCTGCTGGATTTCGGCATGGCCTGGAATCGCGACCTGCGCGCGCTGCGCGAACGCGAGCGCGAGTGGACTGCGCGCAGCGCGATCCACCGCCCGGTATGGCGGCGCGCGGTGGCGGCGGCCGCGGGCAAACCCGTCGCCCCGGACGCCAACGGCACGCTGCGCGTCAGTTTCGCGCACGTGCAGGGCTACGCACCGCGCGACGGTGTGCGCTACACACCGTTCACGACATTGGCGGGCGTGCTCGAGAAACACACCGGCAAGGAACCGTTCGACGTGCCGCAGGCGGTGCGCGACGCGGCGCGCACCGCCGATCCGCACAAGGTGCCGGTGAACTTCCTCGCCGACGGCGATACCAGTGGCGGGAATTCCGGCAGCCCGGTGATCGACGGCCGCGGCGCGCTGGTCGGCATCAATTTCGACCGGGTCTG
>JAYUUH010000309.1:0-12621 GCA_043754745.1 Lysobacter sp. | reverse complement strand
GGCAAGATCGACAGCACGCTCAAGCGCTTGGAAGCCGGCGAATACGGCTACAGCGTGGATTCGGGCGAAGAGATCGGCCTGCACCGCCTCGAAGCGCGCCTCACCGCCGAGCGCACCATCGACGAGCAGGAACGCTGGGAACATCTGCAGAAACAGCAGGGCGATTGATTCCCGCGCTGTCTTGCCGAGCGAAACAGGAAGCCCCGCGACTGCGGGGCTTTTTCATTGCTCGTCTTCCGGTCGCAAGGGCGACCACAACCAGTCCTGCGACGCGAGCAGCGCACGCGCCTCTGCATCGCAGGCAGTGCGGTAATGATGTTCGTGCGGCGAAGGGATGATCGCGTCGCCCTCGACGAATCCGCGGTCGCGTAGCGCAGCATCGAAACCCTCGAGCGGTCCGTAGGCGAAGAGTCTATCGTGGCGGTCCCAGACCAGCGTGGCATTCTCGTCGGTTGAATGCGCCCAGAGATCGAATCGGCTGTCTGCGCGCAGATAGTCCGCAAAACGCCGCAGCCAGCGTATCGCGTCTGTTTTGTCGATGCTCGGGCTTTGGTAACGCCCGAGCTCGGCTTCGCCATGGGTCGTATGCAGAACGTAAAGCAGATGGAATGGGCCCGCGAGCCTGTCGATCAGTGCGATGAAGACCTCTGCATCGCCGTCGGGCACCCCGGCGACGATGCGCTCCCCGGGCGAGAGTCGATACACGGCGGGGTGCGTGTGCGGCAGCGATTCACCGTCGATGATGTGATGCAGCTTGCGCAGGTCCGGGTCGATGCCGCTTGAGGCACTCATTGCAGATCCTTCAGATCCAGGCGCCGCACCGTCGGCGACTTCAGCGCCGTGAACGCGACCACTGCGAGGGTGACGCAGCCGCCGAGGACGACGGCGTGGGCCAGGCCGAGCAGTCGCGCCATCGAGCCGGCGTAGAACGCGCCGAGCTCGTTCGACGAACTGATGAAGATGCTGTTGATCGACGAGACGCGGCCGCGCATGTGATCGGGCGTGGCCAGTTGCAGGATCGTCGAGCGCAACACCACCGAGACGCCGTCGAATATGCCCGAGAAGAACAGGAAGGCCACCGACAGCCACAGCGTTGTCGACAATCCGAAGCCGACGATGCACAGGCCGAAACCGGCGACCGCGATCAGCAGGTAACGCCCGGCGTGGCGCTGGATCGGACGTCGCGCCAGCCACAGCCCCACGATCACCGCGCCGACGGCGGGCGCGGCGCGCAGCAGGCCCAGCGCCTCCGGTCCGGCGTCCAGGACGTCCTTGGCGAAGGCCGGCGCCAGCGACACCGCGCCGCCGAACAACACCGCGAACATGTCCAGCGCCATCGCGCCCAGCATCACCGGCGTGCGCACCACGAAACGCAGGCCTTCGCCGATGCTGGAAAAAATAGGGCTGCGCTCGTGCGACAGCGCGGGCTCGGTGGCTCGCAAGGTCGCCAGCGACAGCGCCGCGCCCAGCGCGAACAGGGTGCCCAGCGCGTACACCGGTCCTGCCTGTGCGGTCGCGCCCTCGGGATACCGGCCGAGTCTGTCGATCGCGCCGATCAACCCGCCGCTGATCGCCGGTCCCAGTACCAGCGCCGTCTGGAACACCACGCTGCCGATGCTCGAGCCGCGCGTGAATTGCTCGCGCGGCAACACGCAGGCGAACAGGGTGTTGTAGACCGGGCCGAGAAAGGCGCGCACCGCGCCGGTGAACATGATCGCGGCATAGATCAGCCACAGTCGCGGCTGGGCATCCGCCGAGTCGCCGAACACCATGCCCCAGGCGACGACCGCCAGCAGGATCGGGGTGATGCTCAGGCCGATGCAGGCGATGATGCCGAGCCGCCGTTTCGGCAGGTGATCGACCAGATAGCCGGCGAACGGCGCCACGCAGAAGAACGGCAGCACTTCGGCCAGGCCGATCAGGCCGAGTTTCCATGGGTCGTGGGTGAGTTCGTAGACATGC
The DNA here is from genome assembly GCA_043754745.1 of Lysobacter sp. GTDB lineage: Bacteria > Pseudomonadota > Gammaproteobacteria > Xanthomonadales > Xanthomonadaceae > Lysobacter_I. The sequence goes on along the minus strand of JAYUUH010000309.1, from coordinate 10,659 downwards.
CAGCCCACGGCGACCGCGACGATCTGGTACGACAGGATCGTGAGCAGCCGGTAGCCCATCAAGCCGAGAAACGCGCGGTTGCGCAGCGGCGGCGCGGTCGGCGGTTCGATCGTATCGGTCGCGCTCATGCGTATGACGTCGTGATGGAGGCGTGCGCGTCAGTGCGTGCGTGAGGCGCGCTCGCGCAGCGCGTCCTGCGCGGTGGCCTTGATGAAGGCCAGCAGCGCGGCCAGACCGTTGTTGCGCGTCGGCGACAGGTGTTTGGCGAGGCCGATGTCGGCGATGTAGCGGGCGTCGGTGACGACGATCTCGTCGGCGCTGCGGCCGGAATACACGCGCAGCGCGAGGAAGACCAGGCCGGAGACGATCGCCGAATCGCTGGCGGCGGCGGCGAAGTCGAGGCGATCGGCATCGCCCGAGGCCACGATCCACACCATCGACTGGCAGCCGAGCAACCGGTGCATATCGTTTTTCCGATCGTCCGGAAACGCCGGCAATTTGCGGCCGAGGTCGATCAGGTACTGGTAGCGCTCGGACCAGTCGCCGAAGAACGCGAATTCATCGCGGATGGTGTCCTGGGCTTCGGCGGGAGTGGGTTCGAGGGGGAAGGTGGTCATCGGCTGCTTTTGTGGGAGCGACGCAAGTCGCGATTGCTTTCGTTTCGTGTCGAAAAGCTTCCGTCCGCTGCGCGGCCGGGTTCATTTCTTTTGTCGGCCCAAAAGAAACGAACCAAAGAAAAGGGCCTTCCCCGACGAAGCGAACCGGTCACGGGGCGTTCACCGGGATTTTCCGACTCGTCTTTGCCCGCAAAGCGGGCAAAGTCCGGCCCGCGCTTGGGGCGCGGGCGTTCGCTCGATGCGCGAGCCGGTGGCTCGCAAGCTCGCATCGGCTCACCCATGACTCGGTCGGAAAACGATGCGCATCCTGCGCATCGCCCGCTGGGTCTGGAGGGCCAACGGGCGTTTCATTCTTATGCCCGCTTCCAGCGCACGCCTTGCGCCGTGTCTTCCAAAAGGATGCCTTCGTCGGCCAATTGCTTGCGGATCGCGTCGGCGCGCGCGAAATCGCGACTCTGCTTCGCCGTGTTGCGTTCGTCGACCAGTGTCTGGATGCGGGCATCGTCGTCGTTCGAGGCGCCGCGCGCTAACCAGGCTTCCGGCGTCTGCTGCAGCATGCCGAGGGCGAAGCCGGCGCCGAGCAGTTCGGACTTCAGGCGTTTGCGCTCGCCGGCATCTTCGCAGCGCCGCGCTTCGCCCGCGATCCGTGCGACTTCGGCGAGCGCCTGCGGCGTATTCAGATCGTCGTCCAGTGCTGCTTCGATCCCGGCAGGAATTCCAGGCGATGCCGCTTCGATATCCGCCAGATCCCGCAGCGTCCCATACAGCCGATCCAGCGTGCGCACCGACTGTTCGATCAACCCATCCGACCATTCCAGCGGCTGCCGGTAGTGCGCAGACAGCAGCGCATAGCGCAGGGCTTCCGGCGGGTGTTCGCGGACGAGGTCGTGCACGCGCTGGATGTTGCCCACCGACTTCGCCATCTTGCTGCCGCCGAAGTTCAGCATGCCGTTGTGGATCCACCAGCGCGAGAACGTCCTGTGGCCGCCGTCGTCGTGCTTGTGCGCGCATTCGCTCTGCGCGACTTCGTTTTCATGGTGCGGGAACTGCAGATCGATGCCGCCGGCGTGGATGTCGATGGTGTCGCCCAGGTGCGCTTCGGCCATCGCCGAGCATTCGATGTGCCAGCCGGGACGACCGACGCTCCACGGCGATTCCCAGCCCGGCAGGTCGTCGGTGGACGGTTTCCACAGCACGAAATCGCCCGGGTTGCGCTTGTACGGCGCCACTTCCACGCGCGCGCCGGCCAGCATTTCCTCGGGGTCGCGACGCGAGAGCTTGCCGTATTCCGCGAAAGTGTCCACCGCGAACAGCACGTGGCCTTCGGCGGCGTAGGCATGGCCCTGGTCGATCAGGCGCTGGATCATCGCGATCATCTGCGGGATGTGCGCGGTGGCGGCGGGCTCGATGTCCGGCGCGAAGTCGCCCGACACGCCCAGCATCGCCATGTCTTCGCGATACGCGGCGGCGTACTGGTCGGTGATGGTCGAGATCGGCACGCCCAGCGCCTTCGCGGCGGCGTTGATCTTGTCGTCGACGTCGGTGATGTTGCGGGCATATTTCAATCCGCCGTAGCGCCGACGCAGCAACGCGGCGAGCACGCCGAACACCACCGGGCCGCGGGCGTTGCCGATATGGACATAGTTGTAGACCGTGGGCCCGCACAGATACATCGTCGGACAGCCGAGGTCGAGCGGGGCGAACGGTTCGACCTGGCGGGTTAAGCTGTTGTGGAGTTGGAGAGTCATCGTCCTGATGCATGTTGAGGGGTCGACCGATTCTAGCGGCACGCGCATCCGCACGACAGCGGGGGTTCAGCCTGAATCGATCCAAGGCTCTACACTGGCCGGCCGATGCGTCCGACTCCCGCCACCGCTGTTGCCTGTCTCTGCCTGCCGTTGCTGTTTGTGGCATCGCCGTGCGTGCAGGCGCAGAAGGACAGCGGACAGCTTTCCAACGTACGCACCGAATACGCGCAGGTGCTGCGGGTAGAGCCGGTGTACCAGACGCTGCGCGCCTATGCGATGGAACAGCGCTGCGACAACCCCGCCGAGGCGACGGGCGTGGCGCAGACCAACCGCAGTTGCCGCCCGACCCGAGTAGAGCGCGAATTCCAGCGCCCGGTGGCGTACGACGTCGAATACATCCATCGCGGCGTGAAATACCGCTCGCGGTTGCCTGTCGACCCCGGCAAACGCCTGAAGGTGCGGATTTCGGTGACCCCGGATATCCCGCCCGCCGAGAGGCGCTGAACGCCTGGCGTTGTGCATGGCGGTCTTGCGGCCGTCATCCGCGCGTGCGAGCATGCGACCCCTATGACGAACGCGCAGCCCCTGTCGACCTCCAGTTCCCGGATGGCTTCCGGCATGACGTCTCGCGCGCGCCGACCGGAACCCCACACGCCAGCTGGGTGATCCGGAACGTCGTCTATATCGCTACCAACGACAAGAATTCCAACGATCAGGCCCGGCTCACCGCCGGGCCTTTTCTTTTTCCGCGCTCGATCTCTTCCACGCCCCTTTCCCCTCTCTCACGATCTCTCCGCCGAGACCTGCCATGAAGCACTTCTTGAACACCCAGGACTGGAGCCGCGCCGAACTGGACGCCGTATTGACCCAGGCCGCGCTGTACAAGCGCAACAAGCTGGGCGACGCGCTCAAGGGCAAGAGCATCGCCCTGGTGTTCTTCAACCCGTCGATGCGCACCCGCACCAGCTTCGAACTGGGCGCGTTCCAGCTCGGCGGCCACGCCGTCGTGCTCGCCCCTGGCAAGGACGCATGGCCGATCGAGTTCGATCTGGGCACGGTCATGGATGGCGACACTGAAGAACACATCGCCGAAGTGGCGAAGGTGCTCAGCCGTTACGTCGACCTGATCGGCGTGCGCGCGTTCCCGAAATTCATCGACTGGGCCGCAGACCGCGAAGACAAGGTGCTGAAAGGTTTCGCGAAATACGCGACCGTACCGGTGATCAACATGGAAACGATCACTCATCCCTGCCAGGAGCTGGCGCACGTGCTGGCGCTGCAGGAGCATTTCAGCTCATCCGATCTCCGCGGCAAGAAGTATGTGCTGACCTGGACCTATCATCCGAAGGCGCTGAACACCGCGGTCGCGAACTCCGCGCTCACCATCGCCACGCGCATGGGCATGGACGTGACCCTGCTGTGCCCGACGTCAGAGTACGTGCTCGACCAACGCTACATGGATTGGGCCGCGCAGAACGTGAACGAAAACGGCGGTTCGCTGCAGGTGAGCCACGACATCGACAGCGCGTACGCGGGCGCCGACGTGGTGTACGCGAAGAGCTGGGGCGCGCTGCCGTATTTCGGCAACTGGGAACCCGAGAAGCCCATCCGCGACCGGTATAAACATTTTATCGTCGACGAACGCAAGATGGCGTTGACCAACAACGGCGTGTTCTCGCATTGCCTGCCGCTGCGCCGGAACATCAAGGCCACCGATGCGGTGATGGACGCGCCGTACTGCATCGCCGTGAACGAAGCCGAGAACCGCCTGCACGTGCAGAAAGCGGTGATGGCGGCTTTGATCGGACAGTAAAGCTTTTCTGCTTCCCCCGCGCAGCGGAGGAAGGTCGGGATGGGGGCGATCTCCTTCCCGTTGCCCCCACCCCAACCCTCCCCCGCATGCGGGGGGAGGGAGTCAATCGAGAGACAAGCCATGACCCAGCCCAAAGACATCGTTCTCGCTTTCTCCGGCGGCCTCGACACGAGCTTCTGCGTGCCCTATCTGCAGGAACAGGGCTGGGCCGTGCACACCGTGTTCGCCGATACCGGCGGCGTCGACGCCGAAGAGCGCGCGTTCATCGAACAGCGCGCGCAAGAACTAGGCGTCGCGTCGCACATCACCATCGACGGAGGACCGGCGCTGTGGGACGGCTTCGTCAAACCGTTCGTGTGGGCCGGCGAGGCGTACCAGGGGCAGTATCCGCTGCTGGTCTCAGACCGCTATCTGATCGTCGACGCCACCTTGGCGCGCGCGCGGAATCTCGGCACGAACGTCATCGCCCACGGCTGCACCGGCATGGGCAACGATCAGGTGCGTTTCGATCTCGCGGTCAAGGCCAGCGGCGACTACACCATCGTCGCGCCGATCCGCGAAATCCAGAAGGAACACACGCAGACCCGCGCCTACGAACAGGCCTATCTGGAGCAGCGCGGCTTCGGCGTGCGCGCCAATCAGAAGGCGTACACCATCAACGAGAACCTGTTGGGCCTGACGATGTCGGGCGGCGAGATCGACCGCTGGGAAGCGCCGGGCGAGGGCGCGCGCGGCTGGTGCGCACCGCGCGGCGAATGGCCCGAAGCGGCGCTGCAGGTTGTCATCGCTTTCGTCGGCGGCGAAGCGGTCTCGCTGGACGGCCATGCCATGACCGGCGCGCAGATCCTGGCGAAGCTCAACGCGATGTTCGCGCCGTACGGCATCGGCCGCGGCATGTATACCGGCGACACGACCATCGGCCTCAAGGGCCGCATCGTGTACGAAGCGCCGGGGCTCACCGCGCTGCTGGCCGCGCACCGCGCACTGGAAGAAACGGTGCTCACGAAACAGCAGAACCGATTCAAGCCCGATGTCGCGCGCAAGTGGGTGGAGCTGGTTTACGAAGGTTTCTATCACGACCCGCTCAAGACCGACCTCGAAGCGTTCCTGTCATCGTCGCAGGCGATGGTCAACGGCGAGGTCGTGCTCGAAACCCGCGGCGGTCGCGTCGATGCCGTGGCGGTACGCTCGCCGCACATCCTCAACGCCAAAGGCGCGACCTACGCGCAGTCGGCGGACTGGGGCGTGGAGGAGGCCGAGGGGTTTCATCAAGCTGTTCGGCATGAGCAGTACGCTGTGGGCCGAAGTGAACAAAAAAGAGAGCACCTTGTAGAGCGGCCTTCAGGCCGCCGCAGTACCGGCGTATTCCCGGCGCAGCGGGCTGAAGCCCGCTCTACGGCCTGCTCTACCGCCCGCTTCATCCGATGACGACCCATATGCTCAACGACATCCTCCAACATCTCGAATCGCTGGTGTCCTTCGACACCCGCAATCCGCCGCGCGACATCGGCACGGGCGGCATGTTCGATTATCTGCGCGCGCAGCTGCCGGGCTTCGTCTGCACCGTCACCGATCACGGCGCCGGCGCGGTGTCGATGCTCGCGGTGCGCGGCAAGCCTACGCGCGTGTTCAACGTACATCTCGATACCGTGCCGTCGTCCGAGGCATGGAGCGCCGATCCGCTGACGCTGCGCGTGAGCGACGGCAGAGCCATCGGCCTCGGCGCCTGCGATATCAAGGGCGCGGCCGCGGGTCTGGTCGTCGCCGCACAGCGGACCACCGGCGACGCCGCATTCCTGTTCAGCACCGACGAGGAGGCCAACGACGCGCGCTGCATCGCCGCGTTCCTTGCGGGCGATCACGGGTTCAGCGAAGCGATCATCGCCGAGCCGACGCGGTGCGAAGCGGTGCTCGCGCATCGCGGCATCGCATCGGTACTCATGAAATTCCGCGGCGCCGCCGGACATGCGTCCGGCGCGAACGCGATGCACAGCAATGCGCTGCATCACGCCGTGCGCTGGGGCGCGAAGGCGCTGGATCTGGTCGACGCCGAATCGCATCGCCGCTTCGGCGGCCTGACCGGCCTGCGCTTCAACATCGGCAAGGTCGAAGGCGGGATCAAGGCCAACGTGATCGCGCCGAGCGCGGAGCTGCGGTTCGGTTTCCGGCCGCTGCCGTCGCACGATATCGACGAACTGCACGCGCGGTTCCGCGATTGCGCCGCAACCGACGCCATCGGCCACTACGAAGAGACCTTCCGCGGCCCGTCGCTGCCGGCCGGGGACGTTGCCGGCGCCGAAGAGCGTCGCCTCGCGGCGCGCGATCTCGCCGACGAGCTCGGTCTGCCGATCGGCAACGCCGTCGATTTCTGGACCGAAGCCTCGCTGTTTTCCGGCGCGGGCCTCACCGCGTTCGTTTACGGCCCCGGCGATATCGCGCAGGCGCACACCGCCGACGAATGGGTCGCGCTCGATCAGCTCGAACGCTACACCGCGTCCATCCTCCGCATCCTCGACGGAACCGCTTCCGCATGACTCCCATGCTGCAATACAACGGGCTCGATCACAAAGTCCACGACCCGCAGACCCGGCAGACCATCGTCCGGCTACTGTCCAGCATGGCCGGCGCGAAAGAGATTTCGCAGTATCTCAAGCGCTTCTCGCAGCTCGACGCGGCGCGCTTCGCGCTGGTGAAGGTCGGCGGCGCGGTGCTGCGCGACGATCTCGGCGCGCTGACGTCATCGCTCGCATTCCTGCAGGATGTCGGGCTGACGCCCATCGTCATCCATGGCGCCGGTCCGCAGCTCGACGAAGAGCTGTCCGCGGCGGGCATCCAGAAGCAGACCGTCGACGGACTGCGCGTCACCACGCCCGAAGCGTTGGCGATCGTGCGCCGCGTGTTCCATGCGCAGAATCTGAAACTGGTCGAAGCGCTGCAGGCGCAGGATACGCGCGCGACGTCGATCGTGTCCGGCGTCTTCGAGGCTGATTATCTCGATCGCGAGGTCTACGGCCTGGTCGGCGAAGTGAAGCGCGTCGATCTCGCGCCGATCCACGCCAGCCTGCAGGCCGGTTCCATTCCGGTCATCGCCAGCCTCGGCGAAACCGTCGGCGGCCAGATCCTCAACGTCAATGCGGACTTCGCCGCCAATGAACTGGTGCAGGTGCTGCAGCCGTACAAGATCGTCTTCCTCACCGGCACCGGCGGCCTGCTCGACGGCGACGGCAACGTGATCGATTCGATCAATCTGTCGACCGAATACGAGACGCTGATGGCGCAGCCGTGGATCAATGGCGGCATGCGCGTGAAGATCGAACAGATCAAGCAGTTGCTCGATGCGCTGCCGCTGTCGTCGTCGGTATCGATCACCCGCCCGGAAGAACTGGCGAAGGAACTGTTCACGCACAAGGGTTCGGGCACGCTGGTTCGCCGTGGCGAGCGCGTGCTGAAGGCATCGAGCTGGAAAGACATCGACACTGCGCGTTTGCGCGAACTGATCGAATCGGCGTTCGGCCGCACCCTGGTGGCGGATTACTTCGAGCGCACCGCGCTGCATCGCGCCTACGTCAGCGAGAACTACCGCGCCGCGGTCATCCTGACCGAAGAGAGCGGGTTGCCGTATCTCGACAAGTTCGCGGTGCTGGACGACGCGCAGGGTGAAGGTCTCGGACGCGCGGTGTGGCAGCTGATGCGCGATGCGCAGCCGCGGCTGTTCTGGCGTTCGCGGCTCGGCAATCCGGTCAATGCGTTCTACGACGCCGAAGCCGACGGCAGCGTCAAGCAGGAACGCTGGCGCACGTACTGGTATGGGCTGGGCGAGATCGATCGCGGAGGCTTGGAGCGGTTCCGTTTCTGCCTCGAACACTGCCGGCAGCGCCCGGCGACGCTGACGGACCGGACACGATGAACGATCGATTGATTGCGCCGCTCCTCGCAGGCGGCCACGTGCGGCTCGAGCCGCTGGGCATCGAGCATGCCGATGCGCTGCGCGCCGCCACCGCCGACGGCGAGCTCTGGACGCTGCGCTACACCAGCGTGCCGGGCGTGCTGCCGGGCGAGACCGAGGCCTACATACAAACCGCGCTGCAACAGCGCGACGCCGGCCAGGGCGTGCCCTTCGTAGTGAAGGATGCCGCAGGCGAGGTGGTGGGCAGCACCCGGTTTTACGACATCGATCGCGGCGTGCCGCGCGTCAAGCTCGGCTACACCTGGTACGCGCAGCGCGTGCAGCGCAGCGGCCTGAATACAGAGGCCAAGCTTTTGCTGATCGAGCATGCCTTCGCGCAGTGGCGCTGCGAGGCGGTCGCGCTCGAAACCAGCCACGAGAACCTGCGTTCGCAGGCGGCCATCGCGCGCCTCGGCGCCCAGCGCGATGGCGTGCTGCGCGCGCATACGCGCCATCGCGACGGCACGCTGCGCGATACTGTGGTGTTCTCGATCCTCGCTGCGGAATGGCCGGCGCTGCGCGCCGATCTCGAATCGAAGCTTGGGCGGTACCAGGAGCGAAGCGCATGAATGCAGGCAGCTTCCGCGTCGGCATCGTCGGCGCCCGCGGCCACGTCGGCGCGGAACTGATCCGGCTGCTCGCTGCGCATCCGCGCTTCGAATTGTCGTATGTCGGTTCGCGCGAGCTCGACGGCCAGCGGCTCGCCGATCACATCGACGCTTACACCGGCGAGCTTTGCTATGCCGCGCCTGCGAACGAGGCGCTGCCGTCGCTCGGCGCCGATGCGGTGGTGCTGGCGCTGCCGAACGGCAAGGCCGCGGCGTGCGTGGCCGCGTTCGATGCCGCGGGCACCGATCCGGTCATCGTCGATCTGTCCGCCGACTATCGCTTCGACGACGGCTGGTATTACGGCCTGCCGGAACTCACCCGCGCGTGTTACCTCGGCGAACGCCGGATCAGCAATCCCGGTTGCTACGCCACCGCGATGCAGCTCGCGATCGCGCCGATGCTGGACCTGCTCGACGGGCCGGCGCAGTGCTTCGGCGTGTCCGGCTATTCGGGCGCGGGCACGTCGCCGTCGGACAAGAACGATCTGGACAAGCTGCGCGACAACCTGATGCCCTACGCGCTCACCGGGCATGTCCACGAGCGCGAAGTGACGCGCCAACTCGCGCATCCGGTCGAATTCATGCCGCATGTCGCGCCGCATTTCCGCGGGATCACGATGACCGTCAATCTGCACCTGTCCGAAACCGTCGCGCGGGAAGCGGTGCTGGCGCGCTATCGCGATGCGTATGCCCGCGAACCGCTGGTGCGCGTGCTCGACGACGCGCCGTGGGTCAACCGCATCGCCGGCCAGCATCACGTCGAGATCGGCGGTTTCGCGCTGTCGGAGGATAGCCGCCGGCTGGTGGTGGTCGCGACCGAAGACAATCTGCTGAAGGGCGCGGCGACGCAGGCGCTGCAGAATCTGAATATCGCGTTCGGTCTGGACGAGTGGGCCGGTATCCCGCTCGGGTTGTAAAGTGCTTCCTGTCATTCCGAGCCCGGCTTCATCGGGTGAGGAACCTGCTTCTGCAGTATGCGATGACAAAAAGAAACAGGTCCCTCCGTCTGCTGTGCAGACGTTCGGGATGACAGATCATTTGCCGCAGTCGCTTACCGATAATGGAGCTACACCATGTCCGACCTGCTCTGGCAAAAACCTGGCGTGAAAGTCGACGAACGCATCCAGCGCTTCCTCGCCGGCGAAGACGTGATGCTCGATCGCGAATTCTTCCTGTTCGACATCGAAGCCAGCCGCGCGCATGCGCAGGGGTTGCTGCGGATCGGCATCCTCGCCGCCGACGAATTCGCGGGCATCGGAATCGAGCTGGCGAATCTCGCAGAAGACTTCCGCAACGGCGATTTCGTGCTCGACGAGCGTTTCGAGGACTGCCATTCGGCGATCGAATCGAGGCTGATCGAGCGTCTCGGCGATGCCGGCCGCAGGATCCACACCGGCCGCAGCCGCAACGACCAGATCCTGGTCGCGACCCGGCTCTGGCTGAAGGATCGCCTCGCGCGCCTGCATGCGCTGTGCATCGAGTCCGCCGAGGTGGCGCTGGCGCGCGCGGAGGTCGAAGCCGATGTGCCGGTGCCGGGCTACACGCATCTGCAGCGCGCGGTGGTGTCCTCGCTGGGCATGTGGTGGTCGGCGTGGGCCGAAGGGTTCATCGACAACGCGCAGCGCGCGCGCGACACGCTGGCGTGGGTCGACGCCAATCCGCTCGGCAGCGCCGCGGGTTATGGCGTGAACCTGCCGCTGGATCGCGATCACGTCACTGAGTCTCTGGGTTTCGGCCGCCTGCAGGTGTCGGCGGCCTATGCGCAACTGTCGCGCGGCAAATTCGAGATGGCCGCGATCGAAGCGCTGGCTTCGGCGCTGCTCGACCTGCGCCGCCTCGCCTGGGATCTGAGCTTGTTCACCAGCGCCGAATTCGCGTTCGTCGCGCTGCCGGCGCAGTACACCACCGGCAGTTCGATCATGCCCAA
>JAYUUH010000308.1:0-4202 GCA_043754745.1 Lysobacter sp. | reverse complement strand
GCGCGTATCGCTCTCAACGCGCTTGTCGATGCTGAGCGTTTTCCTGTTGATATTTCAGAGATTCGTTCACTTGGGATAGATGCAAGGTTGGCGGCACGTGGGTTTTTGGCATACATGGCGAACAATCTCAGTGAGTTCAGCACTTGGAGTCAGGAGCAATGTGAAGGCCTGCTATCACTGACCAACACAAGGACGGTGGCCCCGTGAACTTAGCAGCTTACTTGCAGTATGTTGCCAAAAGTGATCGCAACAGATCACTAATGGCGCGGATTCTGCTAAACACTCTTGGCCACGCCGAACGGTTTCAAGTGGACATCTCAGAGCTGCGACAGCTAAGTCCACAGAATCGTGCGATGACCAATGCTTTCGAAGAATGGGCGCACTCACAGCCCGGACTTGTGATGCAGGGTGCTCAGCTTCCCTGTTTGGAGTCATGGGCATGCTTGCGGAAACCTAAAATTTTGTCTTAGGGCGTTTAGGCTTGGTCTGTAAGCGAGCCTCTACATCTGCCAGCCCGATCGCTTCTTCCACTGTCATGAGTGGATTTGTCTGAAAGGCCCCGAAAATCTTGCGCCAAGCATCGTCTTGAAGCATTGGATACTTCTTTTTAACCGCATCAACGATTTTGCTCCATTTTTTCCAGAATTTTCCTAGCGAAACTTCTAGTGATAGTGGGGTTTTCGGCGGACTTATGCCATGGTTCGGATGTGACCTGGGGTAAAGCATTTCGCAGATTACGATCCATGCAATTATTGTGGGATGCACCCCGGAAAGGCGCTCAATCAGTTCGATAAGCGCTGCGTCTAGTTCGCGTGGCGCAATGCGGGTGACAGCGGCAATGGTCTTGTTGCTTTCATCTTTCTCGCCTTGCAGCATGATCTTTCCTCCTATGGGATGCGGATTTTTAGGTTGCTGTAAGAAATCGCGTTGAGACCCGGAGACGAGAAGTCTTTTGATTTCACACCTTGGAGCTTCTCCCGCGGCGTGAACTCTCGGCTATACACCGCGTGATGTTCATCATCCAACTCATGCCCCACGATCTGTGCACGCATTTCGGACGCCACGCCTTTGCCTTGCAACTCTTGGATGACTGACTTGCGAAGTGAGTGGAAACCTCGCTTGGCGGGAGGCCACTGCGCGCCGACCTTCTTCAAATAGTTGCCGAAGGCCTTGGTGATCCAATTGCCACGGCCATTGATCGCGTCGATCTTTCCCTTCGGGAAGAGCTGGGACTGGTTGGCTTTGACCAAGGTCTGCACGTGATCGAGGAAGCCCAACCGAATGAGCTCTGGGTGGATGGGAACCACGCGCTTGCTGGGTTCACTTTTCAGGCTCTGACCTTCACCTTCACCTTCGTCAGTGAAGTTGAAGCACGGGATCCCGTCGAGTTCAAGAACGTCCAAGACGCGCAGCTGACCGACTTCCGCGACGCGTGCACCGGTATACAAGCCGATCAGGCACGCCCATCGGGCGTGGAAGGAGAGCTTGGCGAAGTTCTCGGGCGCGAAGAGGGTGGCGATCTCCTCCCCAGTGAAGGCCTTGAAGCCGAATTTGCGTCGCTTCCTCTTTTCATTGGCTGTGTAAGAAACGTGCCCGGCAGCCGGGTTGTCGCCTGCGGGGTAGTGGCCGGATGCCATGGCCCAGGCGAAGAAGCCGCGCTTGCCGCCGATATACGACTGTTTGTTGGTCAGAGTGGGCGTTGAAATCTTCTCGTCGCGCAGATGCTGATACCACCGGGCCAGATCGGGCCGGGTGAGAGAATGGACCTGCCGTGTCTCTCCCACGAACCTCACCAAGCCCTCGATCGCCGCTGATTTGATGCTCAGGGTCTTCTTGCTTGTGCTTGGGGCGATCGACTTAACCCAAGCATCCTTGGCTTGCTTCATCGAGATGGCTTCGGCGACTTTGGGGGCTGGCGGGGACGCAGCCTCAGCAGGACGAGCCAAAAAGCCGACCGAGCCGATGCGCGAGAGGGCGTCCATGGCCAAGGCGTGATCCTCAGGCCCGTCGACTTTCAGGCGGCCCGTTTGCAGGTCGAGCTCGTAGCGACCCACGCCGTTGGCCCGCACGTTGGCGAGGATGTCCTCAGGCTTTGGAGGTTTGGGCATTCCTTGCCAACCGAGCTGCTCGAAGATCTGAGCATAACTGGTGGCCAAGCCAAGTGCTTGCTGCTGTGCAAGACGGGCGTCGGTCGTGCGCAAGGCGTGCTTGATGACTGAACGCTGCGTCAGTGCTCGAAGTGCTTTGGGCACAGACAGGCGAAAAACAAAGCGGCCTGAGGGATTGCGAACAAGATAGTGGGGTAGACGCATCGGAAGTGTCCCGATCTGTGTCCCACTGCCGATCTCGAATCCAAGAAAAAAGCCGTTGAAAATCAACGGCTTATCTCAACTGGCGGAGAGAGGGGGATTCGAACCCCCGAAGCGAGGTTTAGACGCTTACACACTTTCCAGGCGTGCTCCTTCAACCACTCGGACACCTCTCCGTGTCTTTCCCGATATTGGCATCCTGTCGTCCGGGACCGCCAATTCTAGCCGGCCGGCCGGCCGCGGACAAGGAAGGGCTGTCAACGCATCGGCCGAACCGCCGCCCGTGGCAGAATGTGCGGATGTCCTACCTCGTCCTCGCCCGCAAGTGGCGCCCCAAGCGTTTCGCCGAACTGGTCGGGCAGGAGCATGTCGTCCGTGCGCTCACCAACGCCCTCGATACCGGCCGCGTGCACCATGCGTTCCTGTTCACGGGCACCCGCGGGGTGGGCAAGACCACCATCGCCCGGATCTTCGCGAAATCGCTGAATTGCGAGCAGGGCACCTCGGCCGAGCCTTGCGGCGAGTGCAATTCCTGCCGCGACATTGACGCCGGCCGGTTCATCGACCTGCTGGAAATCGACGCCGCCAGCAATACCGGCGTGGACGATGTGCGCGAGGTGATCGACAACGCCCAGTACATGCCGTCGCGCGGCCGGGTGAAGGTCTATCTGATCGACGAAGTCCACATGCTGTCGAAGTCGGCCTTCAACGCGCTGTTGAAGACGCTGGAAGAACCGCCGGGGCACGTGAAGTTCCTGCTTGCCACCACCGACCCCCAGAAACTGCCGGTCACGGTGCTGTCGCGCTGCCTGCAGTTCAATCTGAAGCGTCTGGAAGAGCCGCAGATCCAAGGTCAGATCGCCAAGATTCTTGAAGCCGAAGGTATTCAGGTCGAAGCCGGCGCGATCCGTCAGCTGTCGAAGGCCGCCGACGGCAGCCTGCGCGACGGCCTGTCGCTGCTCGACCAGGCCATCGCTTATACCGGCGCCAGCAGCACGCTCGAAGGTGGAAGCGGCGCGCCACTGACCGATGCCGGCGTCGCGACCATGCTGGGCACGGTCGACCGCATGCGCGTGGGCGCGGTATTGAATGCGCTGGCGGCGGGCGACGGTGAAGGCCTGCTGGCCGAAATCGCAGCGCTGGCGGATTTCTCGCCCGACTGGGCCGGCGTGATCGACGCGATGGCCGAGGCTTTGCACCGGATCCAGGTGCGCCAACTAGTGCCTTCGGCGGAGATCGAGGCCGATGGCGTCGATATCGATGCATTGGCCAGCCAATTGCGGCCGGAAGTCGTGCAGTTGTGGTACCAGATGGCGCTGCACGGTCGTCGCGACTTGGGTCTGGCGCCCAGCCCGCGGGGCGGATTCGAGATGACCGCGCTGCGGATGCTGGCGTTCCGGCCGGCCGAAGCGGGCGCAACGACCGTCGAATCGCAGACCGGCACTCCCTCGCGCGGCCCCGATGCTGCACGCGCGGCGCTCGACACTGCGACGAGTCGCCCGGCGCCGCGCGCCTTGCCGGCGGCAGCGATGGAGAATCCGGCTGCGCCGACGCGTCAATCGGCGCCCGCCTACGAACCGCCGCAGCCACGGTCGACGCCTCCCGTCATCGAAGTCGCAGCGCCGGTTTCCGCGCCTGCCGCGCCGAGGGTCGCCATCGACAACGATCGCTGGCTCGAACTCGTTGCGCAGAGCGGTCTGCGCGGACCCGCGCGCGAGTTGGCCGCGCATGCGGCCTTCACCGGCTACGCGGACGGCGTGCTGCGGCTGTCGCTGTCGGTCGAGGACGACCACCTGCGCAGCCCATCGCTGGTCACGGCACTGGCCGATACACTGTCCGTACAGCTCGGCGGCGCGGTGCAGCTCAAGTTCGAGACCGGCAAGCCGGCCAACG
>JAYUUH010000307.1:0-4223 GCA_043754745.1 Lysobacter sp. | reverse complement strand
CGGCATCGTTCCCATCGCCCCTTAGCAGCATCGCGGCTGGTCTTCATCCATCGGATGGCGGGTCGCGCGCCTCTGTGAAACATCGCGGCTGAAGCCGCTCTTACGAAAAGCTGATCGATATGACCATGGATGTACGTTCCCGCGTGATCGCCCTCGCCGGCATGCTGCAAGCGCTGAAACTGGTGCGGCAGATCGCCGATACCGGCCACGCCGATGCCACCGCCGAGCGCGCTGCGCTCGACAGCGTGTTCCGGATCGACGCCGCGTCGGCCGAAGCGGTCTACGGCGGTGCGCGCTCAGTACGCAGCGGTCTGATGCTGTTGCGCGATTATCTCGGCAACAGCAGCGCCGATGCCGCGCTCCCGCAACTGGCGCGGGCGGTGCTGCAGATCGAACGCCGCTTCGTCGCCGACGACGCGCTGGCGGGACAGGTGCTGGATGGCCTGCGCGCGCTGGAAGGCATCGCTGAACGCCAGGGCAGCATCCACCCCGATGCGATCGCCCGCCTCGGCCAGTTGTACGCCGACACGATCAGCCACCTGCGTCCGAAGGTGATCGTGCAGGGCAATCCGCACTACCTGCAACAACTGGATGTCGTGGCCGAGATCCGCGCCCTCCTCCTCTCCGCACTGCGCTCGGCGGTGCTGTGGCGACAGATGGGCGGCTCGCTGTGGGATTTCGTGTTCCTGCGACGCGCGATGATGCAGGCGATCGAGGCGGAGCTGGATTGAATCCTGTTTTGTAGGCTCGTTTGTAGGAGGGGCTTCAGCCCCGATCTCCGATTCCAACGACGCGTAGCTCAATCGGGCTGAAGCCCCTCTACAGAAAAGCCCGGCTTTCGCCGGGCTTTTTTAATTTTCGGTAGAGCGGAGCAAAGCCCCGCTACACCGTCTTCGGAAAAGCAGCAGCGGAGCTTTGCTCCGCTCTACAGCATTGCATTACGCCGCGACCGTATCCGCCACGTCCTTGTAATCCGCGATCTGATCGAAGTTCATGTAGCGGTAGATCTCCGCGCCCTGCGCGTCGAGCACGCCCATGTCGGCCATGTACTCGTCCCTGGTCGGGATGCGGCCCAGCCGCGAACAGATCGCCGCCAGCTCCGCCGAGCCGAGGTAGACGTTCGAGTTCTTGCCCAGGCGGTTCGGGAAGTTGCGGGTGCTGGTGGAAAAGACGGTCGCGCCCTCGCGGACCTGCGCCTGGTTGCCCATGCACAGCGAGCAGCCGGGCATCTCCATGCGCGCGCCCGCGGTGCCGAAGGTGCCGTAATGGCCTTCCTTCGTCAGTTCGGAAGCGTCCATCTTGGTCGGCGGCGCGACCCACAAGCGGGTCGGGATGTCGCGTTTGCCTTCCAGGAGTTTGGCGGCGGCGCGGAAGTGACCGATGTTGGTCATGCACGAACCGATGAACACCTCGTCGATGACCGCGCCGGCAACCTCCGACAGCGTCTTCACGTCGTCCGGGTCGTTCGGGCAGGCGACGATGGGTTCATGCACATCGGCCAGATCGATCTCGATCACGGCCGCATATTCGGCGTCGGCGTCGGGCTCGAGCAGTTGCGGGTTCGCGATCCAGGCTTCCATCTTGTGGATCCGGCGGCGGATCGAACGCGCATCGGCGTACCCCTCGGCGATCATCCACTTCAGCATCGTGATGTTGCTGTTGAGGTACTCGATGATCGGTTCCTTGTTCAGGCGCACGGTGCAGCCGGCGGCGGAACGCTCGGCCGAGGCGTCGGACAGCTCGAACGCTTGCTCGGCCTTGAGGTTCGGCAAGCCTTCGATCTCGAGGATGCGGCCGGAGAAGATATTGGTCTTGCCTTGCTTGGCGACCGTGAGCAGGCCCTGCTTGATCGCGTACAGCGGGATCGCATTGACCAGATCGCGCAGGGTCACGCCCGGCTGCATCTCGCCCTTGAAGCGCACCAGCACCGATTCGGGCATGTCCAGCGGCATGACGCCGGTCGCTGCGGCGAACGCCACCAGGCCCGACCCGGCCGGGAACGAAATACCCACTGGGAACCGGGTGTGCGAGTCGCCGCCAGTGCCGACGGTGTCGGGCAGCAGCATGCGGTTGAGCCAGCTGTGGATGATGCCGTCGCCCGGGCGCAGCGAAATGCCGCCGCGGTTGGCGATGAATTCCGGCAGCGTGTGATGGGTCTTCACATCGACCGGCTTGGGATACGCGGCGGTGTGGCAGAACGACTGCATCACCAGATCGGCGGAGAACCCGAGGCAGGCCAAGTCCTTCAGTTCGTCGCGGGTCATCGGGCCGGTGGTGTCCTGCGAACCCACCGACGTCATCTTCGGTTCGCAGTACGCCCCCTGGCGGATGCCCGGCTGCACGCCGTTCACTTCGGGCAGGCCGCAGGCGCGACCGACCATTTTCTGCGCCAGCGAATAACCCTTGCCGGTATCGACTGGCTGCTGCGGCAGGCGGAACAGGGTCGAGACCGGCAGCCCCAGGGCTTCGCGCGCTTTCGCAGTGAGGCCACGACCGACGATCAGCGGGATGCGGCCGCCGGCGCGGACTTCGTCGAACAGCACTTCGGACTTGACCTGGAATTCGGCGATGACCTGACCGTCCTTCAGCGCCTTGCCTTCGTACGGACGCAGTTCGACCACGTCGCCCTGCTCCATCTTCGATACGTCCAGTTCGATCGGCAGCGCGCCGGCGTCTTCCATCGTGTTGTAGAAGATCGGCGCGATCTTGTTGCCCAGACAGACGCCGCCGAAGCGCTTGTTCGGAATGTATGGAATGTCCTCGCCGGTCCACCACAGCACTGAATTGGTTGCGGACTTGCGGCTGGAGCCGGTGCCGACCACGTCGCCGACGTAGGCGACCAGATGGCCCTTGGCCTTGAGATCGAGGATGGTCTGGATCGGTCCACGCTTGCCGTCTTCCTCCGGCACGAACGTCGCGAAGTCGCGCTTGTTCTTCAGCATCGCCAGCGCATGCATCGGAATGTCCGGGCGGGTGGTGGCGTCCGGCGCCGGCGACAGATCGTCGGTATTGGTTTCGCCCGGCACCTTGAATACGGTGATGGTGAGGCTCTCGGGGACTTCCGGCTTGCTGGTGAACCATTCGGCGTCGGCCCAGCTCTGCAGCACCGACTTGGCATTGGCGTTGCCGTTCTCCGCCTTCTCCTGCACATCGTGGAACGCGTCGAACATCAGCAGGGTGTGCTTCAGCGCGTTCGCGGCGATGACGCCGACCACCGCGTCGTCCAGCAGTTCGACCAGCGGATGGATGTTGTAACCGCCGAGCATGGTGCCGAGCAGTTCGGTCGCGCGCTCGCGGGTGATCAGCGCGCAGCTTTCCTTGCCGAAGGCGACGGCGGCCAGATACGAGGCCTTCACTTTCGCCGCGTCATCGACGCCGGCCGGAACGCGGTAGGCGATCAGCTCGACCAGCGTGGCTTCCTCGCCCGCCGGCGGGGCTTTCAGCAGTTCGATGACCTCGGCGGTCTGCTGCGCAGTGAGCGGCAGCGGCGGGATGCCGAGCGCGGCGCGTTCGGCGACATGGTGGCGGTAGGCTTCGAGCATCTGATGACTCCTGGTGTCGGTCGTGCTTTGGAATGAGGCTTGGAATAAGAACGTGGCACGGCTTCAGACTGTCGGAACGATCAGCTTGAGGCCCTTGAAATAGTCGCGGAAGAAGCGGTCGTCGCGGGTGATCAGGCCATTGCACTGCAACATGGCATGGGCACCGATCAGGAAATCCGGAGCGGCGCGCGCGCTGCCGTCGTTGCGCTGCCGGTAACGGCGCTGCATCTCGCCCGCGCGCAGGGCCGACTTGGCTTCGAGCGGGCTGAAACGGATGCTCATGTCTTCCAGCACCGTCATCGCCTCGGCGCCATCGCGCAGCGCGCCGCAGATCTCGGCCAGGGCCACGTCGCAGACCACCACCGGACCGGCGCTCAGGCACTGGCGCAGACAGGCTTCGGCGGCATCGGCGTGCGGGCCGTCGGCCAGCAGATCGATCAGGACGGGGGTATCGATCGCGATCATGTCGATGACGGGACGCCGTCGTCATCGGCGACATGTCCACGCACGGCCTGCATCGCGGCATCGGTGGACTCGAAACCGTCGAGCTTGAACCGTCCGCGCGCGCGCGAAATGGCGTCGTCGACGCTTTTGCGCAATACGATGCGGCTACCTTCTAGCTCGACCTTGAGAACGCTGCCCTTGGTCAGCCCGAGGGCGTCGCGGACGGCTTTGGGCAGG